>DASXCO010000013.1 GCA_036491125.1 Acidimicrobiales bacterium
GCGAGAACGGACCACTGGCCGTCGAGGCGATCAAGCGCTCGGTGCGGGAGACCGAGGGCCTCCCCGAGGACGAGGCGCTCAAGATCGAGCTCGAGATCGGCTGGCCGATCTTCGGCACCGAGGACGCCAAGGAAGGGCCGCAGGCCTTTGCCGAGAAGCGGCCGCCCGTCTTCCGGCGTCAGTGATGCCAGCCGATTGCGCGGCCAGACAGGAACGTGATCTGATACCGAGTCAGGACGACGAGAAGGGCACCGATGGCTGAGCCGGACGTCCTCGTAGCGCCCAACATCCTCGAGTACCCCTACACCCGGACGGTCGGCCCGGTCCTCGGGCGCTTCATGACGGGCCTGCGCGAAGGCCGCATCGAGGGCGTGCGGGCGAACGACGGGCGCGTGATCGTGCCGCCGGCCGAGTACGACCCCGTCACCAGCGAGCCCCTCGACGAGTTCGTGGAGGTGGGCCAGGCCGGTGTCGTGACGACCTGGGCGTGGGTCAGCGCACCGCGCGCCAACCAGCCGCTGGACCGGCCGTTCGCCTGGGCCCTCATCAAGCTGGACGGCGCCGATACGGCCCTGCTCCACGCCGTGGACGCGGGCGACGAGGCCCGGATGTCAACCGGCATGCGGGTCCGAGTCAAGTGGCGAGCCGAGCGCGCGGGCGAGATCCAGGACATCGCCTGCTTCGTGCCCGAGGAGGGACCATGAGCGAGACCGACACCGTCGAGCCGGTCCGCAGCATCCGGGCCCCCGCTCGCCTCGAGTACCGGTTCACGGCGGGCGCGGCGCAGTCGCGGTTCTTGCGGCACCTCGTCGAGGGGAAGATCCTCGGCCAGCGCTGCCCGCAGTGCGGCAAGGTCTACGTCTCACCGCGCGGCGCCTGCGCCGCCGACGGCGTGGCGACCAAGGAGGAGGTGGAGGTGGCGGACCGGGGGACAGTGACGACGTTCTGCGTCGTCAACGTGCCGTTCTACGGGCAGAAGATCAAGATCCCGTACGTCTCGGCGACGATCCTCCTGGACGGGGCCGACATCGGCCTCATGCACCTCCTCCAGGAGGTCGAGGCCGATCAGGTCCACATGGGCATGCGGGTGGAGGCCGTCTGGGCTCCGCCGGAGGAGCGGTTGCCGACGTTGGAGAGCATCAGGTACTTCCGGCCCACGGGTGAGCCCGACGCGGACTACGAGACCTACAAGGCATACGTCTGATGCGCGACGTAGCCGTGGTGTCGTTCGCCCAGCTCCCCAACACGCGCAGCCAGGACACCCGCAACGAGGTCGAGATGCTCATGCCGGTCATCTCCGAGGCCATCGAGGGCTCTGGCATCCCCCGCAAGGAGATCGGCTTCACCGTCTCTGGCAGCTGCGACTACCTGGTCGGCGCCCCCTTCTCCTTCGTCACCGGTCTCGATGCCGTGGGGGCGTGGCCACCGATTCAGGAGTCGCACGTGGAGATGGACGGGGCCTGGGCCCTGTACGAGGCGTGGGTCCGCCTGCAGCACGGGGACATCGACTCGGCGCTCGTCTACTCCTTCGGCAAGTCGTCGCTCGGCCCCCTGCGCGACATCCTGGTGCTGCAGCTCGATCCGTACTGCGCCGCTCCGCTGTGGCCGGACTCGGTCAGCGTGGCCGCCCTCCAGGCCCGGGCCTGGCTGGAGTCGGGCCACGACGAGTCCGAGATGGCCGAGGTGGCGGCGCGCAGC
>DASXCO010000014.1 GCA_036491125.1 Acidimicrobiales bacterium
AGAGCGCCTCTTCCGTCGGGCTTCGGGACGATCTGGACGACGGTGGCCCTGGACCTCGTGGGTTTCGGTCTGGTGCTTCCGATCCTGCCCCTCTATGCGGAGCGGTACCACGCCTCGCCCACCACCATCGGTCTGCTCGTCGCGTCCTTCTCGGTCGCCCAGCTGGCCCTGTCACCGGTGTGGGGCCGGGTCTCGGACCGGATCGGGCGCAAGCCGGTCCTGTTGGTCTCGCTCGCGGGCACCTGCGTGGGAGGCCTGCTCACGGGGTTGGCGGGGAGTCTGTGGGTCTTGTTCCTGGCCCGCGCCCTCGATGGCGCCTCGGGTGCCAGCGTCTCGGTCGCCCAGGCGGCGGTCACCGATGTGGCCGCACCGGACCAACGGGCCCGATTGCTCGGGTTGTTGGGCGCGGCCTTCGGCGTTGGTTTCGTGGTCGGCCCCGCCCTCGGCTCGCTCGCTGCCCTGGGCGGCCCTCGCGTACCGTTCGTCCTCGCTGGGGTGTTGGCGGGAGCGAACGCACTCGTCGCTAGTCGCCGGCTGCCGGAGACGCATCCCTTCCCGCAGTCGCGTCCCCATCGCCAGCGCCGGGGGGAGTGGCGCCGGCGGGGGCTACCTGCGCTGCTGCTGGTGGCGTTCCTGACCCTGGTCGCGTTCAGCGCCTTCGAGGCCACCTTCTCGCTGTTGGGTCAGCGGCGCCTTGGCCTCGGCCTGTCGTCGAGCGCCGCCGTGTTCACCGTGATCGGGCTGCTGATCGTGGTCGTTCAGGTCGGGTTGGTCCACCCTGTGGTCCACCGGCTGGGCGAGCGCGGTGCCCTCCGTCTGGGGCTGGTGCTGGACGCCGTGGGTCTCGCCATCCTGGCGGATATGCACTCGTTCGTGACCTTGGCCGTCGCCGTGGTTGCCCTGACCATCGGGCAGGGACTGGTCACGCCCACGCTGGCGGCGATCGTGGCCGGTCGGGTGCCAGCCGAGCGGCGGGGCGGAGCACTCGGGGTGCAACAGGCGGCCGGCGGACTGGCTCGGGTCGTGGGACCTGTAGTCGGTGGAGTTACTTTCGCCCGACTGAGCCCCTCGGCCCCATATCTCATCGGCGCGGGGCTCGCACTCGTCGCGGTAGGAGTCTTGGCAGCGCAGCGCGATCGTTCCGCAGACCCCCTGTTGGCTCGTCCGGGCTGATCGCCGCCACTCGGGTGCTGCACCCGCTGGGGAGAAGATAAGCTGATTGTTACTGCCCAGTAACATCCCGCGGAAGAGGTGCCTGATGCCGGATTTCTCGCTCGAGCTGAACGAGGATCAGCTCCAGATCCAGAAGTGGGTCCACGACTTCGCCGAGAAGGTCGTCCGCCCCGCCGGCCACGAGTGGGACGAGCGGGAGGAGACCCCGTGGCCCATCATCGAGGAGGCGGCAAAGGTCGGCCTGTACTCGCTCGACTTCGTGGTGAACAGCTTCTCCGACCCGACGGGTCTCTCACTCCCGCTGGTCAACGAGGAGATGTCGTGGGGTGACGCCGGTATTGCCCTGTCGATCTTCGGCACGACGCTCGGGGTGGCAGGCATCGTGGCCAACGGCACGTCGGAGCAGGTGGCCGAGTGGCTGCCACAGTGCTTCGGGACGCCGGACGACATCAGGTTGGCAGCGTTCGGGGTGTCGGAGCCCGACGCCGGCTCCGACGTCAGCTCGCTGCGCACGCGCGCCGTCTACGACCAGGCTTCCGACGAGTGGGTGATCAACGGCACCAAGACCTGGATCACCAACGGTGGCATCGCTGACATCCATGTGATCGTGGCTTCGGTCGAGCCCGATCTGGGCTCCAGGGGACATGCCAGCTTCGTCATTCCTCGCGGGACGCCGGGTCTGTCTCAGGGTCAGAAGTTCAAGAAGATGGGCATCCGCGCCTCACACACCGCCGAGGTCGTGCTCGACGACGTACGGGTGCCGGGTCGCTGCCTGCTCGGCGGCAAGGAGCGCCTGGACGAGCGACTCGCAAAGGCTCGTGAAGGAGGGAGGTCAGCGAGCCAGGCGGCCATGGCCACCTTCGAGGCCAGCCGACCAACGGTCGCCGCGCAGGCCGTCGGGATCGCGCGGGCGGCTTACGAGTACGCCCTCGACTACGCCAAGGAGCGCAAGCAGTTCGACCGGCCCATCATCCAGAACCAGGCCATCGCCTTCAAGCTGGCGGACATGAAGACCAACATCGACGCCGCACGACTGCTGGTTCACCGCGCCGCCTGGATGGGTCGCACTGGTAAGCACTTCCCCGCCGGCGAGGGCTCGATGAGCAAGCTCTTTGCCGGCGAGACTGCGGTCTGGGTTACCGAGGCGGCAATCCAGATCCTCGGCGGCTACGGCTACGTCCGCGAGTACCCCGTCGAACGCTGGCACCGGGACGCCAAGATCTACACGATCTTCGAGGGCACCTCGGAGATCCAGCGCTTGATCGTGGCCCGCGCCATCTCGGGGATACACATCCAGTAGTCGAGCGAGCGGGCCGCCCCGTCTACTTGGCCCACTCTCCCCACAAGCGGATGACCTCGCTGCGGAACACGTCCTGTTGCACGGCCGTGATCGTGTCGAAGTTCGCCGCGGATGTGATCATCGCCGTCTCGGCGATGGGGGGCATGTCGAGGGTCGAACGCACGAGGTGACCGTTCAGCAGGGCGGCGTGGATCGGGCCGTCCTCCCGGGCCTGATCCCGTCGCCACGAGTCGGCGATGTCGTCGAGGATCGCCCAGTCGAATGAGTCGTCGACGCTTGCGAAGACCGCCCGCCGGTAGACCGCCGTCAGGCGCTCCTCTATGCGGCCGTCATCGCTCGGCCACTCCATCAGCGCGGCGAGCGCTTCTCGGTTGTCGGGGTGGCGGGAGAACAGGAGGACATGCTGAAACCCCAGCAGGGCCTCGAGCCTGACCACGGCCTCGATGTCGAGCCGGTCCCGCTGGAGGATGAAGTCGTTCGCCTCCTCCCCGTCGAAGCCGGCCTGGGGCTGCAGCAGGATGCCGTATGCGGACACCCGTGCGCTCAGCAGGGCAGCCTCGATCACCAGGTGGACGAAAAACGGGCTCTCCAGCTCGTCCAGCGACCCGAGCAGCTGCTCCACGCTGGCGTCGGTCAGCGCGAGAGCATCCTCCTCGGCGTCCTGAGTGCTCCAAGGCATCGTCATGTTGCCCCCTCACGGCTGACCCGGCGACTCGGGAAGCGAGACGATCGTCGACCACCTGGCACTTCGTTGTTGTGACTCGGTCCCATCCAGTCCCCAGCAAGGCTCCGCGGCCCTGGCGAATCCTAACGCTCTGGGGCCGCGCAAGCAGCCACCCCCCGGGCGCGGCGGCCGCCGCAGAAGCCGGCCCGGGAGGCCGGCTCGAGTACATGGGCTGGCCCGGGAGGCCGGCTCGTGTACATGGGCCGTAGGCGCTTCTGCGCATAGTCTCGGCAGCGATGGTGACGACGAGGGATGTCGAGTACGACGCCGAGGGCACGGTCATGGTGGGGCGTCTCGCCCTCCCTGACGGCACCGCGAAGCGACCTGCGGTGCTGATCGCCCATGAGGGCCCAGGCCTCGACGACTTCCAGCGAGGTCGGGCGGACCAGCTGGCAGAGCTGGGCTATGCCGCCTTCGCGCTCGACTATCACGGCAGTGGCCGCTGGCTCGAGGACCGGGACGAAATGATGACCCGTCTCGGTGTCCTGGGGGCCGACCCGGAACGCACCCGCACCCTCGCTCGCGCCGGCCTCGACGTACTGCTGGCCGAGCCGAGGGCTGACGGGTCGAACGTCGCCGCCATTGGCTACTGCTTCGGCGGTACCGTGGCGCTCGAGCTAGCCCGCGGCGGTGCCGAGCTCAAGGCGGTGGTCGGCTTTCACCCCGGCTTGTCCACGGTGCGACCGGAGGATGCGGCGAACATCAGGGGCAAGGTTCTCGTGTTCGTGGGCTCGGAGGACCCGTTCATCCCTCTCGATCAGCGACTCGCCTTCGAGGACGAGATGCGCGCCGGTGGTGTCGACTGGGAGATGGTTCTCTACGGTGGCGTCGAGCACAGCTTCACCCACCCGTCGGCGGACCCCAACCGGACGGGCCTCCCCGGGATCAGGTACAACGAGGATGCCGATCGGCGATCGTGGAAAACGATGCTCGAGCTGTTCGACGAGGTGTTTGCCTGAGCCGCGGAGTCAAGGCGGTCGCCCTTGTCAGTCGTCGACGCCAAGGCGGTAGGACCTGACTCGGCGCAGCTCACTGACGACCGGGGGCTCGTCGCATCGATCGCCGATGTGCTCCTGGAAGGCGCCGAACGCTGACAGGTCGTTGAGTGGGTTGTGTCCGTCATCGGTCTCGTCGATGGCGAAGTGCACGAAGCCGCTCTTCGGCCTGCCTCGGACGCTTCGCGCCTGAGGTCGGATCATCGACTCACTGGTCGGGCGCTGTGGATGCTCCGGCCAGCTCCCGCGACGGGCTATCGTTCGAGTCCGGACGCGCCGCGACGTCGCAACCGTGTCCTCTTGGACAGCAGGCAGCATCAGATCAGCAGCGTTGGAAGGTTTTCTGCGGGACACTCCAACTGCCCCGTTTGAGGACAGGGTCGGGAGCGTTGTGCGGAGAGAGGGGGCCGGACATGGAGCATGCTGATCGAAGCCCGGGGGATAACCGACTGAGCATTCCCACGCTCTCGCGGCGCCAACTCCTGGCCGCGGGGATTGCCGGCGGGGCAGGTTTCATGCTCTCCGCCTGCACGGGCTCGACCGTGCACAAGGCGGCGACGACACCGCCCGCCGGTTCCGACCTCGGTGCGGTCGAGCACGTCATCTTCTTGATGCAGGAGAACCGCTCCTTTGACCACTACTTCGGCTCCTACAGAGGAGTTCAGGGATTCGGCAACCATCCAGCGGGGAATTTCGGCGCCTTCTCCCAGCCCTGGCCGGCCAACACCACCCGAACCCCTGTCGGCCGCCTCTTGCCCTTCCACCTGGACACCAACACCACCAACGCGGAATGCACCTTCGACCTGACCCACGCCTGGGCCCCCCAGCACCAGAGCTGGAATGGCGGTCGCATGGACCGCTTCGTCGAGGTCCACACCGATCCGGCCAACGAAGGCCCCGCCAACGGTCTCCTCACGATGGGCTACTACACCAGGAGCGACCTGCCCTTCCACTATGCCCTGGCTGACGCCTTTACCATCTGCGACGGCTATCACTGCTCGGTGTTCGGACCGACCCACCCCAACCGCTTGCACTGGATCTCGGGCACGCTCGACCCAGGTGGCAAGGCGGGAGGGCCGGTGCTGGTGACCAACTCCGATCCCTCAAAGCAGTTCAGCCTCTCCTGGACCACGATGCCCGAGCGACTTCAGGCCAAAGGGGTCTCGTGGAAGGTCTACAACCCCCCTGGCAGCGAGTACCAGCCCCACTCTGCAGCGGCGCTGCTCATCTCTGACAATGTCCTCCTCTACTTCAAGCAGTACGCCGACCCGTCATCGGCCCTCTACAAACAGGCGTTCGGTCCCGTCTATCCCAACGACTTCGTCGCCGACGTGGCCAACGACACCCTGCCCGCGGTGTCCTGGATCATCCCGGCAACGCTTCCTCAAGCGCTCGACGAGCACCCTCCTGCCCCGCCCTCTGCCGGCGCGTGGCTGATGAACAACGTGATCAGCACCCTGGCGTCAAACCCCAAGGTGTGGTCGAAGACGGTGTTGTTCATCAGCTACGACGAGAATGATGGCTTCTTCGATCACGTGCCTCCGCCCACTCCTCCCCCGGGTACCTCGGGCGAGTATCTGACCGTGGATCCCCTTCCTGCCGACGCCAAGGGCATCAGCGGCCCCATTGGACTCGGGATGCGAGTGCCGATGCTGGTCGTTTCCCCCTTCAGCCGGGGAGGCTACGTATGCTCGGACACCTTCGACCACACCTCCCAGCTGCGTTTCCTCGAGACCCGCTTCGGGGTGGAGGTGCCCAACCTCTCCTCGTGGCGCCGAAGCGTGACAGGGGACCTCACGTCCGCCCTGCGGCTCCACTCACCCAACACGTCGGTGCCTTCACTGCCGGCCGTGTCGTCGACACCCGACGGGGATCCCAAGGTGACACGTGAGTGCGAAGCGCCGGAGCTGATCGAG
>DASXCO010000015.1 GCA_036491125.1 Acidimicrobiales bacterium
AACGCCGTCAGGTCTGGTTGACCTCGCCACCGCGCCCAGAGGTCGCCGCCGCACCGTCGAGCCTCTCGGCCAGGTCGGCAACGAGCTCGGCGAGGTCGTCGCGGGACGCCTTCGCCTCGAGGGCCATCCGCATGGCAGCCAGCTCCCGGGCCAGGAAGTCGGTGTTGGCCAGCTCACGAGCGTCCGCGTCACGGTCGCGCTCCACCTCGGCCCGATCCCGGTCGGCCTGGCGGTTCTGGGCCAGGAGGATCAGCGGTGCTGCGTAGGCCGCCTGGGTCGAGAAGGCCAGGTTGAGGAGGATGAACGGATAGGGATCGAAGCTCAGACTGGCGGCCACGGCATTGAAGGTGATCCAGAGCACCACGAGGATGCTCTGGATGGCGAGGAAGCGGGCTGTGCCGAAGTAACGGGCCAGCCCCTCCGAGAACCGTCCGAAGGCCTCCGGGTCGTAGTGGATCCCGCCGCTGATGCCCCGGGGCATCGCCAGGGTGTCTTCATTGGCCATGAGGTGTCGTCCTCCTGGGGTCTCGCCAGTTGGGGGGCAGTACTCGATCGAGGACGTCGTCGACGGTGACCGCGCCGACGAGACGCCCGGCGGGGTCGGTGACGGCCACGGCCAGGGCGTCGTAGGCGGCGACGCGAGCGGCCACGGCAGCGGCGCTGGCATCGACGGGGACCGGCTCGGGCCGGTCGTCCAGGCAGCGACCGACGGGCCTCGGAGGCGGCTCCCGGAGCAAGCGCTGATAGCCGCAGACGCCGAGGTACCGACCGGTCGGCGTGTCGGTCGGCGGCTGGGTGACGAACACCTGCGCAGCCAGCGTCGCGGGGAGCTCCGGGTCGCGCATGCGGGCCAACGCCTCGGCCACGGTGACCGAAGGCCGGAGGATGACCGGCTCGGGGTTCATCAACCCGCCTGCGGTGTCGGGGTCGTAGTCGAGAAGACGGCGCACCGGGGCCGCCTCGTCGGGGGTCATCGCCTCCAGCAGTGCGCCCTGACGATCCGGTGACAGCTCCCCGAGGAGATCGGCGGCGTCATCGGCGTCCATCTCATCGAGCACGTGGGCCAGCCGGTTGCCGTCGAGTCCTTCCACCAGGCGCAGCTGCTCGTCCTCGGAGAGCTCCTCGAGCAGGTCGGCCAGGCGGTCATCGTCGAGCGCCGCCGCCAGCACCCGTCGCCGGGGAAGGGGCAGGTCACGGATCACCGCCGCCATCTCGACGGGATGGAGGGCGCCCATTGCCGCGGCCTCTCGCCCCACCGGGCTGCGAACGCTGAAGAGCTCGGTGGCCTCGGGCCAGTCGACGACCTGCTGCGGGCGCCGGCGGGCGAGCCGGCGACCGGAACCGAGGGCGACAGTCGCCACCTCCCAGGCGAACGGCACCTCTGAGTCAGGGCGGATGGACACGTCGACGACCCGTTGGCCCCGCAGTGATCGTCCGAGCAGCTGCCCCACGACGAGGAGCTCGCCCGGTCGCAGCTCGAACTGGCGGAGGCTGATCGTCCCGCGCAGGCGGGCACCCTCGTGACCGAGCTCGGCGATGCGCCCGGCAGCGACGAAGACCCGCCGGCGCTCGAGGGCGACGAGAAAGCCGCGGACGTCTGGCGCGTCTCGGCCGCCCCACGCGGCGAGCACGACGTCGGCGATCCGACCCACCTCGGCCCCGTCGACGCCGAGCAGCGACAGCCGCACCAACCGCGAGACATAGACGAGACGCTCCGCCACGCCGACAAGCTAGCGTTGTAGAGGAAGCCGTCACCGAGGACCGCTCCCCCGCCCGGCGCAGCGTGCGAACGTGCCCTCGGATCGAGGTCTTGAACCGATGACCACGAGCCTTCAACAGGAGTTCATCGGGACTTCACGGGCACTGCGCAATACCTGTGGCTCGTAGCCACGGGCCTTCAATAGCATCGGATGGGTGTCGTGGGGAAGACTCGGGCGAGGCCTGCGACGGAGGGGTGAAGACCATGGCGTCTTCTACAAATGGCCATGAGAAGTCGGTGCAGAGAGCTCCCTTCGGCGAGCACACCCTGCCCAAGACCATCCGCATCCTGAGTGACCGGGCAGAGCTGGAGGAGGCGCTGCGCAAGGCGGCCGCCCACGATCAGGCCCTGGCGGACCAGATCTCGAGGCGGGCGGCCCGCTACCTCCGCTGAGCGCCGGCAGGCACGGCGCGCCCGGCTCCGGCGACGGCCCCGCCCTCGCGCTCACTGGTGGCTAGACCGTTGGAGCCCTCGCGTCCCAACGGCATCCGCACGGTGAAGGCGCAGCCGGCCCCCTGGTTGCGCACCGCGATCTCCCCGCCCTGCGCCTCGACGAGGCCGCGGGCGATGGCCAGACCGAGGCCCGCTCCCTCGCCGCCGTCGTGGCCACGGGCCGTGTCGCCTCGGTAGGCGACCTCGAAGACCCGCTCGAGCTCGTCCGCCGGGATCCCGCCGCAGGAGTCGACGACGGTCACCGTGGCCGAGCCGTCCTCGTAGTCGGCGTCGATCATCACCTGTCCGCCGGCGGACGTGTGGCGGATGGCGTTGTCGAGCAGGTTGCGAAGGGCGCGGCCGAACTCCGGGGTCGAGAGCACGACGGTGGGGCCCGAGCCGACAGCGCGGCCGCTGAGCCGGATCGCCTTGGCCTCGGCGGCGGGCCTGCCGCCGGCGAGGGCGTCGGAGACGAGGTCGGTGAGCGACGCGGGCGCGGGCGACAGCCGGAGGGCGTGAGCGCCTATCCTGCTGAGCTCGAACAGCTCGTCCACCAGCTTGGCCAGGCGCTCGGTCTCGAGGCGAATGGTCCGGTAGTAGCGGGCGACCGTCTCGGCGTCGTCAGCCACACCATCCTCGAGGGCCTCGACCATGGCCCGGATCCCGGACAGCGGCGTGCGCAGGTCGTGGGAGACCCAGGCCACGAGCTCGCGGCGGGAGGCCTCGACGGCCTGGGCCCGAGCCCGAGACTCGGCCAGGCGGGCCTGGTCGTGGCCGAGGACGAGGGCGGCCAGGATGCCGACGGTGCCGGCCGCGGGCAGGACCACCAGGAGCACGGCGAGGTCGTGGTCGTCGATGAACATCCGGGACGCGGCGACGAGCACGCCGATGCCCACCGCGGCGACGACAGCCAACGCCACCACCGCGGCCTGGAGCGCGACAGAGCGCCGGCGGACGCCCCGAAGGGCGCCCCACCCGATGGCGCCGACGGCGCCGGCCACGCCGATGCTGATGCCCGACAGCGTCATCGCATCGCCCCAGGGCATCCCCGTAGCCAGCGCGGCCAGGGTGGTGACGAGGGCGCCGGCCGAGACGAGCAGCGCTGTCCGGCGGACGGTCACGGCTCGAACCGGTAGCCGACGCTCCACACCGTGAGGACGTGGCGTGGATCGGCCGGGTCGTCCTCGACCTTCTCGCGCAGTCGCCGGATGTGGACCGTGACGGTGGACGTGTCGCCGTAGGTGTAGCCCCACACGTGCTCGAGAAGCTCCTCCCGGCTGAACGCCTGCCGCGGATGACGCATCAGGAAGACCAGGAGGTCGAACTCCTTGGAGGTGAGGGCCACCAGCCTCTCGGCGAGCCGGGTCTCGTGAGCCGCGAGATCGACGCTGATACGTCCCGCCGACAGCAGGTCGGCGCCCGGTGACCACCCTGTGGACGCGGCGCCGTTGCCAGGCACGGCGGCGGGCTGAGGCCACGGCTCACCCCGAGCCCGGCGCAGCACCGACCGGATCCGGGCCATGAGCTCCCTCGGCGAGAACGGCTTCGACACGTAGTCGTCGGCGCCGAGCTCGAGGCCGGCGATGCGATCGGCCTCGTCGCTCTTGGCGGTCAGCATGATGACCGGGATGGGGGCCGCCTGCCGTAGCCGCCGGCACACCTCGAGCCCGTCGAGCCCCGGGATCATGAGGTCGACCACGACCAGGTCCGGCAACGAGCAGAGGGCCCGCTCGACGGCGTGGGCGCCGTCGGCCACCTCTTCGACGGCGTAGCCCTCCCGGGTGAGATAGCGGGCGACCACCTCCGAGACCGTGCGATCGTCCTCGACCACCAGCACCCGGGTGGCCCCGTTGTCGGGCACCGGGCCATCGGGCATGGGCGCAGCGAGCCACTCCATCGCCATGATGCTAGGCCGCGGGTCACGGGTGCCGAGAGCGCGGCCGGAGCAAGTTTCGCGATCTGTAAGACCTGCTCATGGCGATCGAGCCGGTCGCAGGTCGGCGCCGGCGAGCTCCCGCATCCCCGCCGCGAAGTCGACCTCGCAGCGAAATCCCAGCCAATCCCACGCCCGCGCCGGCGACGCCGTCACGTGGCGGACATCGCCGGGGCGGTACCGGCCGGTCACCACGGGGGGCGGTGCATCCGATCCCACGGCGTCGCGCAGGGCGGCGGCCATCTCCGCCACGGTGCGGACCTCTCCCGAGGCCACGTTGAGCGGCCCGTCCCTCGGTTCGGGGGCGAGCAGTGCGAGCCGATTGGCCCGGGCGACGTCGCGTACGTGGACGAAGTCGCGCCGCTGAGCACCGTCCTCGTACACCAGCGGGGCCAGCCCCGCCATCAGGCGGCTGCGGAAGATGCTGGCGACCCCGGCGTAAGGCGTGTCCCGCGGCATCCTCGGTCCGTAGACGTTGTGGTAGCGCAGGCGGGTGACCGGCACGCCCCGCTCGCGTCCGAAGACCGCGCACAGGTGCTCCTGGTGCACCTTGGTGGCGGCGTAGATGCTGCGGGGCTCGAGAGGGGCGGTCTCGGTCACGGCGGACGGCTCCAGCGGAGCCAGGCACGCCGGGCATCTCGGCTCGTATCGTCCGGCCGCGAGATCGTCGGGCCGCCGGGGCGAGGGCTGCACAGGGCCGTGGTCGGCGCAGAGGTAGGCGCCCTCCCCGTAGACGACCATGCTGCTGGCGAGGACGATCCGGCCCGCGAAACCGTGGCCGTGCAGCGAACGGAGCAGCACGGCCGTGGCCCGATCGTTGTCGTCGACGAAGCCGGTGACGTCGGCGAAGTCCACCCCCAGGCCCACCCGGGAAGCCTGGTGGCAGACGGCATCCACTCCCTCGGTCGCGGCCGTCGCCACCTCCGGGTCGGAGAGGTCGCCGAAGTGGTACTCGGCCTTCTCGTTCAGATAGGACGGCAGGCCGACGTGGGCGTCCGGGTGCAGCGAGTCGACGACGCGCACCTCGGCCCCGGTCTGGACCAGGTCGTCGACCACGTGGGACCCGATGAAGCCGGCGCCTCCGGTGACGAGGATCCTCATGCACATGCTCCTTCCGCCAGCGCGATCGCCCAATCGTCGGCACCGGTGCCCGAGCCGCACCCGACGCATCCATCGTGACGCCGGTCGGCATCGTGGGCGTGCTCGCCACCCTCCGGGTGGCGATCGAGCCGGGCGAACCAACGACCCCCGGAATCCCAGACGGCAGACACGTCCAGGCCCGCGGACTCGGCGATGTGCGGCAAGCGGGAGGCCGCCACCCGGGCCCAGGCGAACCACGGTCCACGGACCGCGCCGTGCTCGACCCGTACCCGCATCTGGCCGGTAGAGGTGCCGGGCGGATCGACCTCGACCAGCGCACGGCCTCCGGCCGCGAGGAGCTGCCCGGTGCGACGGAGCAGCGTCGCCGGACACCCGCCGATGCCGATGTTGCCGTCCAGCAGCAGCACGGTCCGCCAGGCTCCCTGCAGCGGGAGCGGCCGGAAGACGCATGCCTGCAGCACGTCGGCGCCCCGGTCACGAGCGACGCTGACCGCGACCGGGGAGATGTCGATCCCCAGTGCGAGCACCCCCCTTCTCGCCAGGGCCAGGACATGGCGACCGGGCCCGCATCCCACGTCGAGCGCTGGTCCCGCGACCTCGGCCAGGATCCTCTCCTCCGCGAGGGTCGGTTGACCGCGCCAGCGGCTCGGCGCCAGCGAGATGGATGACCCGTCGGCACTGCGGAGGACCGGACCGAGCCTCATGCGGAACGAGCCGCCAGCTCTCCGGGTCGGGCGATGCCCGCCAACGCGGCGGCGAAGCGCGAGCCCGGGACCTCGCTCGCCACGGCCACGGCGTCCTCGATGTGGTCCACGTCGCGCAGCGTGGGCAGCTCGACGACCCGATGCCCCAGGGCCCGCAGGCGCCGACGCTGGGCCGCGCCGGTGTATGGCGTGCTCATCGGCAGGCCGAGGAACACCCGAGGGTCGGGGTGGTCGAGACCGATCGCCCACCACCCCCCGTCGAGGGCCGGCCCGAGGACAGCGGTCTTCGAGCCCGCGGCCAGCGACCCGAGCGCCTCGTCCAGGGCCGCCGACGTCACCTGGGGGGTGTCCATGCCGATCTGGATTCCGGCCCCGCCGGTGTCGATCCAAGCGTGCGCCAGACGTTCGTCGAGCGTCCGCCCCCGCTGGGCGATCACCTCGAACCCCGGCGGCAGCCAGCAGCCGGGCTCCCCCTCGAGGGCCAGGACTTTGCGCTGGGCGCCGCACCCGGCAACGGCCTCACACGTGTCGACGAGGGCGGCCTCGGCCAGAGCCGCAGCCTCGACCGGATCACACGGTGGGCACAGCCGGGTCTTGACCCGGCCCGGCTCCGGTGCCTTCGCCATCACGAGCACGTGCACCGAGACCTCCTCTTGCGGTCGACGGTCATCGCAAGGCCGCCCCCATGTCACGCGCGGCGCGCACCGTCCCCTTGAGGGTGCCGGTCACCTTCGACCGTCCGACCCGCTGCCGATACCTGACCGGGACCTCGGTCACCCTCCATCCCGCCGCCCCGGCCCGCAGCACCATCTCGAGGGGCCAGCCGAACCGACGGTCCGCGATACCGAGGCTCAGGAGCGCATCGCGGCGCGCCGCCCGCATGGGGCCGAGGTCCGAGAGGTGCACGCCGGTGCGGCGCCGCACTTCGACGCACAACGCCCGATTGGCAGCCCGCAGGTGCAGCGGCCAGGCGGCCCGGTCGGCGTGACGGGCGCCGAGCACCAGGTCGGCTCCATCGGCTTGCACCGGAGCGGTCACGCACTCGAGGTCGAGCGGGTCGAGCGATCCGTCGCAGTCCATGATGCAGACCAGCTCCGACGACGCCGCGACCAGCCCGGCGAAGCAGGCCCAGCCGAAGCCGGGCCGGACCTCGGACACGACCTCGGCGCCCGCCCGGCGGGCGACCTCGGCCGAGCCGTCGGTGGAGCCGTTGTCGACCACCAACGGCTCGTAGCCGCGCGGCATTCGTTGCAGGACCCACGGCAGGGCCTCGGCCTCGTTCAACACGGGGAGCACGACCTGCACCGTCATTGCGGTGCCGTCCGCCGGACGAAGAGCAAGGTCGGTCGCAGCCGCTGATCGGTGACCGGATAGAAGGCACTGCCCGAGACGACCGGCGCCGGCACTTGGACGAACTCCCGCTGCAGCACGTCGGCGAAGCCCCGCTCGTCGTCGGTGTCGTCGAGCACGACCGCACCGACCGCCGGTGAAGCCACGGCCCCGGGCAGATCACGCAGGAGGACGCGGCGGCCGCGGTCGTCGCCGCTCCGCAGCACCTCGTAGATCGCGTCTTCCTGGGCCGAGGTTCCCTTGCCCGCGAGCGTCGCGTACCAGGGGTGGTCCAGCACGATGACCTGTCCGGGCAGGCGACGAAGGGTGGCGACCAGCTGGGTCCCCGCCCGATGGTCGGCCGCGGTCGGGATCTGAGCCGCCAGCGGGTAGCGGAGCTGGCCGAGCTGGACGACCAGGGGGCCGGCGAGCAGCGCCGTGGCCAGCCAGCGCCACCGGAGTGGCGGCGCCCGGCGCAGGGCGCCGACGGCCCGGCCGACGAGCAGCGCCACGGCGGCTGCCGCCGGGATGAGCACGTCGTCCCACCCCCCGCTGTGCAGCCGCCCCGCCCAGCTGGCGCCGACGAGGCCGAGCACGACAGCCAGGTCGAAGCCCAACCCGTCGGGGCGAAGTGCCCAATGGCGGCGACGAGCCCCGAGCGCCAGCACCCCCGCCGCGCCCAGCAGCAGGGCCACCCCCAAGGGGCGCCAGAGGTCGTAGATCCAGAACCCGGTCAGGGCGCCGGACACAAACGGCTGGTGGCCCAGCTCACCGAAGACGTAGTAGCCGTACCAGCCGTGCGACAGCGCGTTCATGACCGTGGTCGACCCGATCACGAGGACAGCCGTCGTCCCGACGGCGCTCGCTCCGACCCGCGGCCGGCGGAGCAGCAGCCAGGCCAGCAAGGGGACGGCGGCCACGAGCGCCGTCTGCTTGGTGAAGAAGGCGAGAAAGACGAGCGCGCCGACCGCAATCCCGCCCGGCCATGACCGGGCCCGCGTGGCGACCAGGACTGACAACAGGAACAGCAGCAGGAACAGCGAATCGACCCGGCCGATGTCCAGCCAGGCGCCGGTGAGCCGGAACGTGGCGGCGAAGAGGCCGACGGCGCACAAGCCGGCGACGCGGTCACGCGTCTCCAACGGCCGGCGGCGGGGCTGGGGTCCCCCCCGGCGCGGGGATGGGGCCCCGTCCGGGGCGGTGAAGCCGCCAGGAACAGAGCTGACGAGGACGTAGATCACCAGGAACGTCGCCAGCGAGGCCGTGAGCGACACGAGCCGGAGGGCCAGGAAACCGACACCGGTCACGTGCGCCACCGCAGCCGACGTCCAGAAGTACAGCGGTGGGTACGGCCACGGCACATAGTGGAGCGACGGCTGGACGTACAGCCCGTGGCCGGCGGCCGCCCGCTGCACGATGCCGACCGCACCCCCCTCGAGCCACTCGAGCTCGAAGGGGTAGCCGATGCGGTGCAGTGCGACCCAGAGATAGGCGGCGACGGGAAGCAGGGCGACGCACCCGAGCGCCGTGCCGGGAGCCCGGTCGAGCCAGTGCCGCTCCCGACGTGGTCTCACCGGCGCCGACTCGATGTCGGGCGGGATTGGCTTGACAGCAGTGGCGACGTCGCTCACCTGCCGGTTCTCCAGAGCCGACCGAGGTAGAGGAGGCCGGAGCCGGCGAACAGGATGCCGGTCACCAACAGCCATCGCCCCAGGTACGGACCGGTCCCGAGACCGGTCGCCGATCGGTAGGTGTGTTGACCGAGGCCCAGCACGAGCGGGAAGAACATCAGGAACAGCAACCCCGACAGCAGCGCCGGGATCCTGATGTGGTTGATCAGGGGCGGCGCCGCGCCGTGACCGGACGGCAGGTGGATGCGGCGCATCACACGGTCGACGAGCGCGTCGAGCGGGAACAGCACGAAGTCGTGGAGAACCGCGGCGGCCACGAAGTAGACGCCGATCATCCACGCGTAGGGCACCTTGAGCACGCGGTCGACGACGTAGCCGGCGAAGGCGAAGCACCCGGCGAGCAGCGCCAGGTGGGCGAGTCGTGCGCCGTAGGCGCGACGAAGCCGCTCCACTCAGCTCACCGCGAAGCTCATCTGGCGGACCCATTTGGTGTTGTGCACACCTGGGGCGGCGGGGACGATCACCCGGGCCGGGTAGCCGTGATCGGGCGAGAGGTCCACACCGTTCACTCGGAGGGCGAGCAGGGAACGGGTATCGGTCACCTGGTACGCGCTCAGCGTGGCCTGTCCGAACGCGCCGTTCTCCTCGAGAGACTGCACGTACACCGACGCCGGAGCAGGCGCTCCCGCCATACGCGCGAGGTCGGCCAGACGGACACCTGACCAGGTCTGCTCGGTCGACCACCCCTCCACGCACGCGATCGGCAGCCGGTAGGTGTGCTGCGGGAGGGACAGCAACTGCGAGCGCGAGAGCTGAAGGACCACCGGGCCCCGCAGCAGGAGGCGCCACGCGTCACCGGTGAGCTCGGGACGGATCCCGGCGGCGCCCGCCGTCCGGTTGACCTGGAAGTCGGTGGGACCGCCACCGTACGAACGGCCCCGCGGGGCCAACAATGCGGTGCTGCGCAGGCTATCGACCGACTCACCGATGGTGAGGGCGAGCACGACGAACGAGGCGCCGCCGACGACCCCGAGCAGGCCGCGACGCGAGATCGTGGGCGCAGACGGTGCGACCGGTGCGAGGCCGTCGGGCTCAGGAGGTTCGGGGACGGTGTCAGCGACGCCGGTGCGCAGCTCCGCCCGCAGGCTGCGGCTACGGAGTGCCGTCACCAGTCGAGGCGTCTTCAGCACGAGGTGCACGCTGAAGCCGGCGAGAAAGGCCCAGGCCCCGAAGAAGTGCGCGTCGTAGAAGGAGAACTTCCACGGGTAGAAGTACTCGACGTTGAAGATGCCCGTGAAGAACTCGAACACGGCGCCGCCGACGAGCAGCACCAGACTGGCGCGTTCGAGCGCGTAGGCGATCGAACGGATAGGAGGCCACGCGAACAGCCTCGGGATGACCGACCACAGCTTGGCCAGCAGGACCGGGGTCAGCGCCAGGCCGAGGATCACGTGCGTGCCCTGGCTGACCCGGTAGATCCACGACGGGTTGGTGATCCAACTGAAGAGGTAGAAGCCCAGGACCCCGCGCGCCGGCGTGGTGTCGTTGTGCCCGAGCCGCGGGTTGTAGGCGGCGTAGGAGACGAGCCCGGTCACGAAGAGCACCGGGATCCCGATCAAGAGGACCGAGCCCAGCACGCTCGTCAGCCACGGTCCCCTCAGCGGGCTTCGCCAGACTCTCGGCCTGAACGGCCAGGGGGGGCGCCGGGTCACGGCCCAATCCTGCCCCGTCGCGCCCGCCGCTCGCCGGCTCCGGAGGACAGTTCAGACTTCTTTAATTCCTGACACCG
Organism: Acidimicrobiales bacterium; assembly: GCA_036491125.1. Classification (NCBI taxonomy): domain Bacteria; kingdom Bacillati; phylum Actinomycetota; class Acidimicrobiia; order Acidimicrobiales; species Acidimicrobiales bacterium. The sequence continues at coordinate 10,679 of DASXCO010000015.1, forward strand.
CGTACCGGTTTCCCCAACGCCAACCTACGGTGGGTCCGTGGGCCGGGCATGGCGGTGGATCGTGGTGGCGGTTGGCGTCGCCGTCCTGATCGCGATCCCGGCTGTCGTGGGCGCCGTGCCGGTGTCCGTGGCTGCACCCCCATCCTCGGCTCTTCTCCAGCGGGTAGTCAACTCCACGGCGGTGCCGTATCAGGGGTACGCGCTCAGCGAGGCGAACCTGGGGTTGCCCGACATCGCCGAGGCCGGCGACGCGACCGATCTGCTCAACAACACCTCCCGCCTCCGGGCCTGGGTGGACGGCACCGACCGCTGGCGGGTCGATCAGGAGTCCACCGTCGGGGAGAAGGACACCTACGCGGACCCGAGCGGGGTGTGGATGTGGGACTCCGGACATCACAAGACGACGCGCGTCGAGGGCCAACCCGGAGCCCGGCTCGTCCGTCCCACCGACCTGCTGCCGCCCGAGCTGGGACGGCTCCTGGCCGCGGCGGCCACGTCCGACGAGGTGCGGGCCGAGTCACCGAAGCGAGTCGCCAACGTCGCCGCCGCCGGGCTCCGGATCACGCCGCACAGCGCCGCCACCACGATCGCCGCCGTCGATCTGTGGGTCGACCCGAGGAGCGGGCTCCCCCTCGAGGTGGCCGTCTACGCCAAGGGGACCTCGCGCCCCGTGCTGCGGTCCCGGTTCCTGGACGTCTCGCAGTCGCGTCCTTCGTCATCGCTGGTCACGTTCCGGCCTCCGTCGGGCGCGATCCAGTACAACGACTGGGACGACGTCGACGTGGCGGCCCGCATCGACCAACGGTCTCCGATCCTGCTTCCGAACGTCCTCGGGTCCCTCGCCCGGCGGACTCCTTATCCGGCGGCCGTCGCCACCTACGGCTCGGGCTTCTCGGTTGTGGCCGCGGTCGGAATCCCCGGCCGAGCCGGCAACCAGTTCGACCGGCAGCTTGCCCGTCTACCGACCATCGACACCCCCGTGGGTCTGGGGAGGCTGGTGCCCACGCCCTTGCTCAACGGGGTCGTGGTGTCGAACGGAGGTGCGTTGTACGCCATCATCGGCGCCGTCCCCCCCGCGCAGCTCGCCAGCCTCGCCGGCAACCTGCCGTACCTGCGACGGGCGCCGTTGTGAGCGCCGTGATCGAGACCAGCGGGCTGATCAAGCACTACGGCACGGTCACCGCGGTCGAGCGCCTGGACCTCGAGGTGCAGGAGGGCGACCTCTACGGCTTCCTCGGACCGAACGGGTCTGGCAAGTCGACAACGGTGCGGATGCTGCTCGGCCTGGTGTTCCCCAGCGCCGGGCGCATCCGCGTGCTCGGCCGCAACATGCCCGCCGAGGGCGGGGCGGTCCTGCCGGGGATCGGCGCCATCGTGGAAGAACCCGGCTTCTACGGACATCTGTCGGGCGCGAGGAACCTCGCTCTCATCGAGGCGGCGCGCCGGGACGACACGCGCGCCGGACGTCGGCGCCGGATCGGCGACGTCATCGACAAGGTGGGACTGGAGGGCGCCGCCCGTCGGCCGGTGAAGGCCTACTCGACAGGCATGAAGCAGCGCCTGGCCATCGCCGCAGTCCTCCTCCGCCGCCCCCGCCTCGTCATCCTCGACGAGCCGACCAACGGGCTGGACCCCCAGGGGATCCACGAGATCCGCGACCTGCTGCGCGAGCTCGTGGCCCAGGGGACGACGGTCTTCCTCTCCAGCCACCTGCTGGGCGAGGTCGAGCTGATCTGCAACCGGGCGGCGATCATGTCGGACGGCCGCCTGCTCGCCCAGGGCGACGTCAGCCAGCTGCTGGCACCGACCGGTCGGGTCCGGGTCGCGACCCCAGACGTAGGCGCCGCCGTCGAGCTGGCCCCGAGCATCGCCGGGGTGCGCGTCCACGACCGGACGCCGAGCTCGGTGGTCCTGGCCCTCGACGGGAAGGCCCCGGAGGAGCTCAATCGGGCGCTGGTCGAGAAGGGCGTGCGGGTGCGGGAGCTCGTCATCGAGCGGCGCCGGCTGGAGGATCTCTTCCTGGACCTCACGGGTCACCAGACCGCCGACCGGAGCACGCCGAGCGAAGGGCCGCGGGACGATGCTGCGGGTTGAGCTCTACAAGCTGATCGTGCGCCCCCGCACCTGGCTGATCATCGCCGTGCTCACCGGGTTGCCCGTAGTGGTGGGCATCCTGCTCAAGGTGACCGGGGTCGCTCCCCGGCCGGGGACGGGCCCACCCCTGCTGGCCGAGGTGCTCAGCAACGGCAGCCTGTTCCCCGTGGCCGCCCTGGGCCTCGTGCTGCCGCTGTTCCTGCCCGTCGCCGTGGCCATGGTGGGTGGCGAAGCCGTTGCCGGCGAGGCGGCCGGGGGCACGCTCCGGTACCTGCTGATCCGGCCGGTGTCGCGCGGCTATCTCCTGCTCGCCAAGCTGGCGACCGTCAGCATCTTCGTCGTGCTGGCTGTCCTCGTGATCGCCGGGGTGGGCTTCATCGTCGGCGCCTCGCTGTTCGGCGTCCATCCCCTCGCCACCGTCTCGGGCCAGACCGTACCGGCCCAGGACGCCACCCTGCGCATCTTCGTCGCCGTGGTGTTCGCCATGGTCTCCATGCTCGGCGTCGCCGCCATCGCCATCTTCGCCTCGGTCCTCACCGACTCGCCCGTCGGCGCGGGGCTGGGGGCCATCGCCGTGCTGGTGTGCTCCGAGGTCCTCGACCTCCTCGACGCCGCCGCCGTGCTCAAGCCGTACCTTCCCACGCACTACTGGCTGTCGTTCGTGGACATCTTCCGCTTCCCGATCCTCTGGCACAACGTGACCCGAGGCTTCCTCATCCAGGGCGTCTACATCCTCATCTTCCTCGGGGCCGCCTGGGCTAGGTTCTCGACGAAGGACATCACGAGCTGAGGGGGGACGAGAGTGGACGCGCCGGAGACACGCTATGCGCGCACCGCTGACGGGGTGCACATCGCCTATCACGTCTTCGGCCAGGGCGACCAGGACGCGGTGTTCGTATGGGGGATCTTCTCCCACGTGGAGCTGTTATGGGAGCACGAGGCGTCCGCCCACTACCTCCGGCGGCTGGGGTCGTTCGCCAGGGTGATCCACTTCGACAAGCGGGGAACCGGGCTCTCCGATCGAGCCTGTCCGTTGCCGACGCTCGAGGACCAGATGGACGATGTGCAGACGGTGATGGACGCCGTCGGCTCGCAGCGGGCCACGCTGATCGGCGGCGGCGACGCCGGCCTGCTGTGCATGCTCTTCGCGGCCGCCCATCCCGAGCGGACGGCGGCCCTCGTGCTGAGCGGGGCGCGGCCCCGGATCACCCGGTCGGCGGACTTTCCGTGGGCGCCCGACCCCGAGGAGTGGCACGGCATAGTCGAGACCGTCTCCCGGGAATGGGGTCGAGGCGTCAGTCAGGAGGTCGCGGCCCCCAGCCAGGCCGACGCGGCGTCGGTGCAGTGGTGGGCCCGACTGGAGCGCTACTCGCTCAGCCCGGGCTCGGTCGTCCCGTTCTGGCGGATGCTGGAGCACACCGACGTCCGGGCCGTGCTGCCGTCGGTGCGGGTGCCGACGCTCGTCCTCCACCGCCGCGACGACCCGTACGTCGAGTTGGCCGCCGGCCGCTACGTCGCCGAGCACATCCCCGGTGCCCGATTCGTCGAGCTCGCCGGGCACGACCACCCCGGTTGGGGCGAAGGAGCCGACACCGAGCTCGACCAGATCGAGGACCAGCTCACCGGCGCACGCGGCGCGCAGGAGCCCGACCGGGTGCTCGCCACCGTGTTGTTCACCGACATCGTCGGCTCGACGGAGCAGGCCACGGAGCTGGGCGACCGGCGCTGGCGCGAGGTACTGGCGGACCACGACCAGATCAGCCGCCAGGAGATCGCCCTGCACCGAGGCCGCTGGGTCAAGTCCACCGGTGACGGCGTGCTGGCGACCTTCGACGGCCCCGCCCGCGCCATACGGTGCGCGGAGCGGTTGGGGGCCCGGACCCGCCAGCGCGGTCTGAGACTGCGCGCCGGCATCCACACCGGCGAGTGCGAGCAGCTCGGCGAGGATATCGGCGGCATCGCCGTGCATATCGCGGCGCGCGTCGCCGCCCTGGCCCCGGCCGGCCGGGTCCTGGTCTCCCGTACGGTGGTCGATCTCGTGGCCGGGTCCGGTGTGAGCTTCGAGGACCAGGGCGAGCACGATCTCAAGGGCGTGCCCGGCCAGTGGAGGCTGTTCAGCGTCACCGTGCCCGAGTCCCCGTGACGCTGGCGGCGTCTACGCTCTCGCCCATGCGCCGGCGCCCGGAGGATCGCGGGAGTCACGACGGCTCGGCCGTCCACCGCACGGTCGAGATCGACCTCGACATCTACACCTTCGACATCGACTTCGCGGGCCACGTGAGCAACATCAGCTACATCCGATGGCTGGAGATCGGACGCATCCAGCTTATTACCGACATCGGCTACAGGACCCACGAGCTCCTGGAGCTGGGCCTGGCGCCCCTCGTGATCCGCACCGAGATCGACTACCGGCTGCCGCTCAAGCTCGGCGACCCGGTGCACTTGTCCCTGGATCTGACCGAGCTGCGGGCCGCGTCCGCGACCATCGACTTTCGCATCACCTCTGACGGCCAGCTGGCCGCCACTGCCCGGCAACTGGGGCTCTTCGTCAGGCTGGACACGGGCAAACCGGCACGGGTCTCCTCCGAGCTCCGTGGACGGTTCGCGCCGTATCTCCAGCAGGAGCCGCCCGATCGCGAGAGACTGGAATCGTGAGAGCGCTCGGTGTTCATCACGTGTCGATAAAGGTCAAAGATGCTCCCGAGGCGGTGCGCTTCTACTGTGACGTGCTCGGTCTCTCGGCGCGGTCCGACCGACCGGACCTCGGCTTCGGCGGGGCCTGGCTCGACGCCGGTGGCCAGCAGGTCCACCTGGTCGAGGGCGACCTGCCGCCGGACGAGGGCCAGCACTTCGCCCTTCAGGTCGAGGACCTCGGCGCGACGATCGACGAGCTGCGCTCCCGCGGCATCGCCGTGAGCGATCCCATTCCCATCGCCGCGTCGCAACAGGCGTTCGTCAGCGACCCCGACGGCAATCTCATCGAGCTGCATCAGCCCGGCTGAGCCATCGGTGTCGGGCGCAGCGCCCGTTCGTGGGCGCGGCGCACGAGGCGGTACGGGCGGCCGGAACCCGGACGCGGCAACGGGGACAGAAGACGGATCGTCGACCCGACTCCTGTCCCCGCCACCCGGGAGGAAGCGTTGCGAGTGGCTACAAGGCCTCGCTGTCCCGCTCTCCGGTGCGCACCCGGACGATCTCCGACAGCGGGGTGACCCAGATCTTGCCGTCGCCGATCTTGCCGGTGCGCGCTGCGTTGGTCATGGCCTCCACCACTTCGTCGGCGTGGGCATCGTCGACCAGGACCTCGAAGCGCACCTTGGGCACGAACTCCACCTGGTACTCGGCGCCCCGGTAGACCTCGGTATGCCCACGTTGGCGCCCAAAGCCCTGCACCTCTCCGATGGTCATGCCTTGCACGCCCATTTTCTTGAGGGCCTCGCGTACGTCATCGAGCTTGAACGGCTTGACGACTCCTGTGACGAGCTTCATCGGCCGCCTCCTTCCCAGGTCCTCTCGTCGGTCGACGCTGTCATACCGGTTGGTGGGAGGGCGACATCGGGTCCCCCTCCCCCGCCGGCCGCAGTCCCCCGCGGCTCGACGCTGCTGGCCAATGCCCCCGATCGGGAGCCGACCCGTTCGAGCACCCGCTCGTCGGGATAGACCTCCTCGTCGTGGACGGCGACGTCACCGAGTGCGAGCTCTTCGTCGGTGTACCGCAAGGGCACGAACACCCCGACGATCTTGAGCAGGATGAAGGTCATGATGGCGTCCCATCCGATGATGGTGAGGGCCGTCATGAACTGGAGCATCACCAGCCATGGGTGCCCGTAGATGAGGCCGCGGAATGACACGCTGGATGTGCCACCAGACCCGATGTACTCGATGACATCGGGGTTGGCGAAGAAGCCGACGAGCAGACCACCGGTAAGGCCGGCGATCCCGTGGGTGTACACGACCCCCATGGCGTCGTCGACCTTGCTGAACGGCCGGACCTTGGAGAGCTTGTTCCATGCCAGCCACACGATGCTCGACGCGATGACGCCCATCAGCAGGGCGCCCGTGCCGTCGACGAAACCGGCAGCGGGGGTGATAGCCACCAGCCCGACGATCATGCCGTTGACGCCGCCCAGGAAGGTCGGCTTCTTCTGCGGACCGGCGAACATGTCCCAGAGAACCCAGACGAGCAGTGCCGAAGCCGCGCACAGGTTGGTATTGATGACGGCGGTGGAGGCAGCAGCCCCGGCAAAGTACGGGTCACCCCCGTTGAAGCCGTTCCAGCCCAGCCACAGGAGACCAGCCCCGACAGCCACGAACATCAGGTTGTTGGGCGCGGCGATCTCTCGGTCGCGCTTCAATCTGGGTCCGATCACCGCCGCCGCCACGAACCCGGAGGTCCCGGCGGCCAGGTGGATGACGTAACCACCGGACCAGTCGATCGCTCCCTTCGACGCCCAGTAGCCGCCTCCCCAGATCAGGAAGGCGTTCACGGAGTACACGAAGGTGCTCCACAGCAGGACGAAGGGGACCCACGCCTTGAGGTTCATCCTGCCCAGCACGCTCCCCATGAACAGCAGGGGCGTGATGGCGGCGAAGACGAACTGGAAGTAGACGAGGGTGGATTGCGGGAAACGGAACTGGGGCATCAGTCCGGCCCCGCTGAGCAACGGGATGTTGGCCTGACTCTGCTCCGTCCCGTGGCCCACCACCTGCCCCGGGATGCCGACCATGCTGTTGAGGATCCCTGGGCCGACGTGCCAAGGCGTCCCGAAGCCCATGTCGTAGGTCCAGAGGACCCAGGCGACGAGCACCACGGAGAACCCCGTGAAGGTCATCATCAAGGTGTTGACGGCCCAGCGTTTCTGGACCAGGCCGCCGTACAGGACGGCCAGACCGGGGATGCTCATCAGACCCACGAGGGTCGCCGCTATCAGCTGAAAGCTGTTGTCCCCGGCGTTCAAATAGGTTGGATACGGGTGGAGCAAACCAGCCACCTCCTAGGCTGTCGTTCTGAACGCTTGCTCAGGACGATCGCCCCGAGCACCGATTGCCCGCCGGTCGCGCCGGCGTCTCGACTTACCTGAAGTTCCAGACCAGGTCGTGACACTGCGCCAGAGCTCCTCACCTCCTCCGGCGCTGCGGCGCGGTGTAGCGCGCCGAGCTCGCCGGTCGTGGGCGCGCGGCACCAGCTGCCCGTCCGGGCGCGGGAGCGAACCTGAGGCGCAGCCCAGAGAGCAAGGCGGAGACACGGCTGCCGCCGCTGCTGGGGGCCCGTGTCTGACGGGCGACCATCACCATGAGGAAGACCGCATAGAGGAAGAACAAGATCTGGATGTAGAACTCGGGTCCCCACGGCCCGACGGCCACGAGCAATGCTCCTCCCGCCATGAGCACGCCTCGGCGCGTCACGGTCGAGGCGGCGAGGAGACTGGAGAGCACCAGGCCGATGAGCAGGTAGCTGGTCCCGGTGGCGCCGGTCGCGACCGGGCTGCCGAGGTTCGGCACCCACAGAGCGCCGAACCCTCCGGCAGCGGTGACCGCCGCGAACAAGCCGACCCAGCGGTGCCGCTCGGCCAGGCGGACGGTGAGGGGTCCAGGGCGTTCACGAGCACCCGACCGAGGTCGGTCGAGCACTGCACGTGATGAGTTCGTTGCCACGTCAGCCAACCCTTCCGTTAGGCATGGCGCAGAAGGTAAGGCTCGTACGTCACAGGCGTTCGACAGGCTGATTAACAGCGCGTTAACAGCCTCGGCATCGGAACTGAAACAGAAGGGCCCGCTGATTAACGCGCCGTTTACATGCACTGAAGAGGCACGAAACAGGCGAGTCGTACGATCCACACACGAGCGAGGAGGTGTCCACGTGCGGGAACCGGACAGAGCTGCGCCCTCGTATGGGCCCTCGCAGGGGGTTTCGTACGAGGTCCCGATGGCCCACGCCGACTCCGAGCCGGTGATCGTGGCCGTCGTGCACTGGCCCGAGGACGAGGAGCTTCTGCGCTGGTTCGCAGAGTCGGGCACCGCGCGGCTCGTGCTCGCGCGCGGCGACGAGCCCGTGCCGTGGCTCGACGATCCCCTCCAGGACTGGGTGCGCATGCCGGTGCACCTCGGCGAGGCCCAGGCCCGTCTGGAGGCGCTCGCCCGTCGGGTGGCGGACCGTCACCGGGTCGCCACGGTCCCCCAGTTCGACGACAACGGCCGGCTGTTCCACGGTGGACGCTGGGTGCCGTTGTCGGGTGTGACGGCGCGACTGGCGACGGCGCTGGTCGAGTCGTTCGGTCAGGTGGTGGAGGATGCCGAGCTGCTGACCCGCGGCTGGCCCGAGGGCGGTGGGCAACGGGACACCCTGCGGGTCCAGTTGACCCGGTTGCGGCGGCGCATCAAGCCCCTCGGCCTGGGGATCCTGTACGTGAACGGCGGCCACGTGCTCAGCGACCTTCGCCAGATGCCACCGAGCCGCGGGCGGGACGGGCGGGATCCAACGTCGTACGCCCGATAGCGGTTGACTGTGCCCGCTGGTCTCCGTGTTCCTGGTGTTCGCCGGCTCAGGCCCCTCTGGCGCTGGGAACTTGCGTGCGCCGTCTGTCAGCCCGCAGCTCGTGGGCCGAGAAGGTGATCGGAAGGACATGCCCGTCCGAGAGCCGCCGCAGTCGGTAGCCGTGGTGCTCGACGTCGTCGACGACGAAGCCTCGACTCCAGCTTCCGGTGAAGCGGGTAGCCACCTCCACCAGCTCCCCGACCTCGGGTCCCCGGGGTAGGTATCCGGATGTCTCCGACGACGCCGTGTGCTCCATGGTTCTCCTCACCTTCTCTCCGGCACGGGAGCCTCGATGTGATTGAACTCCTCCCTGGTCAAGCGCCGATTGCCCCGGTGTGAACGCTCGATGAACGGTCCCACGGCTGATGTCGGCTCACCGGGTGGCGTCGACCGGGCACCCCCGCGTCGTGTGCCTCGAACCACATCTCCCCGACCTGGGGGGTCGAGCGCGATCCAGAGCGAAAAAAACGGGCAGCAGGTACGCTTGAACGACCGGGATAGGGGGCGGGCGTGAGACCTATCTGGGGGGGACTCCCGGTCGCCCTTTGTGTCCTAGGCGAAGGGGGGCGCCGTGGACATTCACATAGTGTCCGGCGCTCGTTGTGCCGGAGGGAGAGTGAGGGCGTCAGGTCGACGCTGCGTGAATGTCAACGCCTGCTCTCGGCGTGACCGGGGGGCATCGTGAGCGTACCGATCGGCCGCAATCCGTGGCCGTTCCTCAAGCGGAACATCTGCCAGCACTGCCGCGAGCAATTGCGGTTCGTCGCTGCCCGCGACGGACAGGAGGTCGTCATCTGCCCGAATTGCGACTCGCCCCTGGGCGTGTTCAGGTGAGGCCGCACCGCGCACCGGACGCGCCGCTTGCATGCCAGCAGAGGAGCTCCTAAATGAGCTTGCTCGTCACGTCCCGTCATCCCGGTCCGGTCCGCGATGTGCCACCGACGGACGACCCGATCCGTTTCTGGATGATCTGCTGCTTCGGCCACTCCGAATGCGCCGGGTGCGAGGTGGACCGAAGAGTCGCTTGAGCTCCAGCCGCTGCCGGTCGTCGGCCTCGACGGACTCGTCGTCCCACGCCCGCAGCAGCTCCGGGGCATTGGTCCACCACCAGGGCGACGGCTTGTCGTTTCGATCGTGTCGGCCGCAGAGCTGACTCCCCGGTGCGGCCTGATTTCGGCACGGTCGCCCGTTGCCCGTATGGGCCTTGCAGGTCCCCCCATTGCCGGTGTTTTGCACTACGAATCCCCCCTCCGGGCCACTGGAATTCCAGGACCCGCCGCAAACCATCGAACCTGCCGCTCCCCGGGAACGACAGCATCCTCCGGTCGAACCCGACAATAGGGCCTTCTGGCCCCGATGGCGAGGTGAACTTTCCCACCCCCATGGGGTAATTGGGCTCCCCTTTTCGGGCACGATCGGGAGCCATACTCCCCATGCAATAGATCGTGATGAGTAAGCCGCGTGCGAAGCCTGGTCCCAAAGGGCCGGTCAATTTGGGTTGGGCGTGAGGCTCAGGCCGAGGGCGGCCTATTGCCGCTCAAGGCCCCGATGACCGCCTCGCGAGCGGCAAGGAGCCCTTCTCGCACAGCCCGGAGCCGATCGCTATCCATCGGTTGCCGTCGAGCGGCCGTCATGACGTCGGTGACGAAGGCGTCGAGATCGGCGCTGAGCGACCGGAGGACGAGCCGATCCGGCGCGTCAGGCGCGTCCGCCTCGTCCCCGCGGTCGTCATGGCCGCGGTGGTCCCCGCGCCGATGCTTCGCCGCTTCACGGGCCGTACGCCGTTCCTCGCGCCGAAGGTCGCGCATGGCCACGCCAAGCTCCTGGCGCAGCTCCCGCACCGAGGCCTTCACCTCGTGGCGGATCTCGTGCGCCATGTGGCGGGCCGACTCGGCGGCGCGGGCCTCGAGATCGCGTAGCTCGTGCCGGTGGGCCTCGAGCTCGGCCCGCCCGTTATCGGTGAGGCGATAGACCTTGCGGCCCTCGATCTCGTCGTGCTCGACCAGACCCTCCTCTTCGAGTGCGGCGAGGCGCGGGTAGATCGTGCCCGCAGACGGCGTGTAGAGGCCGAGGAAACGGTCCTCCAGGAGCCTGATCAGCTCGTAGCCGTGATTGGGCCGCTCGGCCAACAGCAGCAGCAGGAACAGCCTCAACCGGCCGTGGGAGAACACCCGGCTCATGCCACGGCCTCGACCGGCGCCCCACAGACCATCGAGATGTCCCCGAGCAGGCTGGCCATCCGCAAGGTGACGTCGCCCTGGCCGAGCCGACCGCGCACGACGGTGCCGAGACCACCGAGGTGCCGGCAGCCACGAGCCCACATCCCCGGGGGGTCCCCCAGGAGCCTCGCGCCCGCGGCGTCGCCCAGGAGTCTCGCCCTCCCCGCCACGCCCGGGGGATCGCCCAGGAGCCGCACCCCCGCTCCCGCCACTGCGTCGGCCCAGGCGCCAGCCCGATCAGCGATCGCGCCGGCCCGGCCGGCCCACTCGCCGGTCCGGGCGGCCCAAGCTGCGGCGACGCCCGACCAGGCATGCGCCATCCCTGGCCACCCGTGGGACCACGGCGGCACCTCCTCCTCCGACCTCTCGGCCCAGTCGGGCACGTCGACCTGTCCCATCAGCGACTGCGCCTCGAAGTCGACGTTGGCGTCGGCCGGCAGGCGCACCGTCACCGGACCCGATGCGGAAGAACACGAGCAGCGGGCGCCGGGACGCGGATCGAGATCGGCCACGGCCTCGCCGGTCATCGTGCTGATGGCCGCCTCCTGCAGTCGGCCTCCGACAACGGTGACAGGGCCCGAGACGGACTCCACCTGGAGCCGCCCGGCCACCCCGTCGAGCGCCACCTCGCCCGAGATGGTGCGCACCCTGACGTCACCCGACAGCCACGTGCCCGTGACCTCACCAGATGCCGTCCTGAACGACATCTGACCGGCCAGGCCGGCGGCCACGAGGGCTGCCGACTCGCTGTGGACCGTCGTCGCCGCCGCGGGCGGCATGGTGAGCGTGATCGTGGCTCGGGGGCGCACGGACCGCCCCGACCACGTCGACGAGTGGTCGACGGTGAGCACGCCGTCGTGCAGCCGGATCGAGACTGGCTCGTCGGTCACGCCGTCGACCTCGAGCCGCGGGGGTGAGGACGTGCCGGCCAGGGATAACTCGCCGCCGCCCACTCGAAGGTGCGCCGCCTCCAGGCCCTCGAGATCCAGACTCAGGCCCTCACTGCCGGGCTCGACCAGGTACTCCACGCTCACCCTCCCGCTCTCGGCGCCCGTCCCCTGCTCGGCACGAACACGATATGTCGCGAGTGGTGGCAAGTCAAGATATATCGCGTCAACCTCCGATGGGCACCGACGAGGGAGGCGGGCCGAGGGGCTGTCCGCCCGAACGGCCCTGGTAGGTGAGCCATGGCACGGTCGGAGCCTGGCTCACACCCGGCTCGCTCCAGTTGCAGACCCCGGTCGGAAAGGCCCGCTGGAGCGTCGCCCACTGCGGATCCGTGAAGTGCACCCCGCCGTACCCTGAGCGGGTCAACGGCTGGAGCTGGCACTTGTTCACGTCCGTGGCGATCGACTCGCCCGCGACCATGCGAGGCGTCGAGTAGGCCTGCACGACCGCCTGGCACACCTGGCTGGGTACGACCTGCCCGACACCGTCGCTGCACTGGTCGTGCACGTCCCCCGGCTTGTCATCGATGATCTTGCGCGCCTGCGACAGGTCGCGATGGTCTCGCTCGACGGAGCTCAGCCACCGGTCCATGGCGAGCAGGCCCGTCGTCGTGTAGTTGACGTCGCCGATGAGCGGTGCCGCCCCCTCCCAGATGACCTGATTGGCATGGGTGCCGTTCTGGCGGTCGAGGCGGGCCCGGACGGCGAAGGCCCGGTAGAACGTCGTGGAACGCCCCAGGGTCGGGACCGCGCAGGTCGATGATCGCCACATCTCTCGAGTTGTTCGCCTCGTTGATGGCGCCGCTCCGATAGGCGTTCGCCAGTGCTGGCTGATCGGCGGTCACGCGCCCTGGTTGCCAGTTGGCGTCGATGTCGAAACCGCCGATCTTGGCATTGAGATCGACGAACTGCGCTGGCGAGATCTGGCCGCGGAGGAGCGCGTCGAGCCCGTACTGCACGCCCACATTGTCGAGCGGACGTCCCACGAACCCGTCACCAGGAGGCCGGCCGAACACGTTGACCATGTAGTCCTGAAGGTCGCAGCGGACCCCGTGGGGATTGGTCGTGGCGTTGTAGCGCTCCGACGACGACACACCGTTAGACCTGGGGCCCCGACAGCACCGGCCCGCCCATGGGATGGCTCGTGAGCGTCAGCCGCGCCCCCGAGCCGTTTGCGAGCCGGGCCACCAGGACGCTCGGTCCGTCCGGCAAAGCGGTGACCAGCCCCTCGTAACGCCCGTTCGGCCGGACGGCGAAGTCGTTGGTCACGTCCCGTGTGCCGACGGACATACGCACGGCGGACGGATCGGCGCCGGCGGGAAGCTCGACGGCCACCAACGCCACGCCTCCCGAGATCAGGTCCGGTCTGGCCGAGAGCACGTCAATGCGCGCCGTGCCCTGGCTGGCACCCGTCGCGCTCGGGCTGAGCGCCGTGACCAGCAGGCCGGCCGTGACCAGGCTCGCCCAGGCGCGACAGCGCGTACCGAACCCACCCGCACGAGGACGCACCCCGAGCACCCCAGCTCCTTCCCCGTCTACACGGCGGTCTAGGACGCTACTCGGGGCCGGGGCGGTCCTCAAGCGTGCGCACGGGATCGCCCACCCTTATCCGACCGCGGGTCGCGACCTCCACCCGCAGGCCGCCCCGGTGCACGAAGGCCCGGCGCACGCCGTTCGTGGTCAGGGCCTCCAGATGTGTGCACGGCTCCGCCAACCGGAGGCCGATGACCTCGACCTCACCCACACGGAAGGTGCGACCCACCAGGTGGTTGAGTGCGATGCCGCGCGTGACGACGTTGCGCCTCGTCGCCCCCGGCGCCAGCTCGATGCCGTAGTCCCGGCGGACGGCCTCGATGGCTTCCTCCTCGACGAGTGTCAACGCCCGCCCGGAGCCGGGCCTCGACGACCAGCTTCCGCTCTCGGACGCGTAGCGGTCGCCGACCACACCCGAGGCGTGTACCTCCACCTCGTCCTGACGCTGCATGTCGTCAGCCGCCGTCGCGCTGAGGTAGAGGCCTGCGACCACGCCATCCATGCCAAAGCATCGACGCCGCTGCCGGTGTCGTCAACGTCTTTTGCTCCCTGGGGTGCGCTCCTCGTCCGCTTCGCCTTCGAGGCGCCCCCAAACGCGACAAGAACGGTCGTCGCCCGTGTTCGCCGACCGTTGCTAGCCGCCGGCCGACTGGGTGCCGGAGGCGCCACCGGATGACGTGGCACCCGTCGCTGTGCCTCCGAATGACGACGACGAGCCCCCCGGCGTGGCGCCGGACGTCGGGCCGGAGGTTCCCGGCGTGGAGCCGTTCGAACCCGATGGTGTCGACGGGTTGGTCGATGATGACGGCGTGGTGGTCGTGGTCGACGGCGTGGTCGAGCTCGACGAGGGAGATGGGGTGGTCGTCGACGAACCGTTAGGTGTCGTCGTCTGCGGGTTGGTCGTGGTCGAGCTCGATGGCGTCGACGGTGGCGTCGGTGCGGGCTTGGCCTGGCTGCCGCTCACCAGCCCACCGAACGATGTCGTGGCGCCGGCGGGGGTCGAGCCGCCGACGATCCCCGACAGCGGCTTCTTCGCCAGGGCCTCGACAACGGTCACCGCGGTCATGGACAGGACGAATACCGCCACCGTGGCGAGGGCGATGTTGCGCCAGCGCAGAGAACCGACCAGGCGGCGCAGACTCGACCACCGCGCCTCGATGTGCGCGCCGAAGTCGCCGCCCGTCCGTCCTCCTTGGCCCGGAGGTGGCGGTGGCGGTGGCGGTGGCGGTGGTACGCCCCGACCCCGATCCGGCGGGATCGGTGGAGCGGCTGGGCGACCGGGAGGCCCGACCTTGACGGACGGATCCAGGACCGGCGCCTCGTTGGTGTTGTCAGGATCCACGCCGTCGACCCCGGTCCCGCCCGACGAGCGGGCGGAGACACGGGCGCCGCTATCCACAAGCGCGCGGACGGTCGCGGCCGGCTGCTTGACGGCGGACGGCATCGTGTCCCTGAATGCCGAAGGGATCGTCACTCGCAGCGCCTTGTTCGTCGAGTTGATCCAGTAGGAGTACACGGCATTGCCGATGCTGGCGGCGGCGCTGACCACCCCGGCGCCCACGACTGTCCCGGCCACGCCGAAGAACGAGGCCAGCACGGCGGCGGTGATCGCCGCCAGCGCGCTGGC
>DASXCO010000016.1 GCA_036491125.1 Acidimicrobiales bacterium
GACCAGGTCGAAAAGGAGCCCGGCACCCTGCTGTACGCCATGAACCGCTCCAAGGATGATCCCGACGCCTTCTGGGTCTCGGAGCTCTATGCCGACGACGACGGCTTCGCCGCCCACACCGGCAGCGACGCTATGGCCGCGGCCGGGCCGACCCTCGGCCCGCTCATCGCCGAGAGCGAACTGACCATCGGCGAGCCCGTCCGGGCGAAGGGTCTGCCAGTTACCCCCTGACGGGACGGCAGAGGGATCCCCAGATGCCGGCCAATCCGGCCGGCGAACGACCAGACCACGCCACCTGACCCGTGGTACGACGATGGCAGCCACGAGGGATCAGGTAGCGCGGTCTGGTGCCTCAGAGTGAGCGCACCGGGACGATCGCGCAATGGTCTCCGCGGACTATTTGTCCCGAACGACGAGCTAGTTCTTCCGTCAGGAGCGTCAGGAGAAGAGCCCCTCCCGGGCCAGTCGGGCCAGCGCATCCGAGCGATCCCGAACGTGCAGCCGTCGATAGGCCGAGCGGACATGAGTCTTGACCTCGGTCCCGCTCATGCCCAGTTGGCGGCTGACCGCGCTGGCCGGTTCCCCCCGGGCCAGCAACTCGAGGATCTGGCTCTCGTGCTCGGTCAGCCCCAGGTGCGCGCCCGGCCACCGGGGTGACAGGTCCTCGTCCGGATCGAGCCGGCGGCCGCCGGCCAGGGCCGGGTCCACCGCGATGCCCCCCCGACTCACCTCACCGAGCGCTTCGACGAGGTCCGGCCCGGCGATGGTGTCGAGCAGGAACCCCGCGGCGCCCCGTTGGAGGGTCAACCACGTGTAGCGGGCCTCGTCCCGGTGGGCCAGCACGACGACCCGACACTCGCCCAGCGCCGTCGCCATACGAGCGACCTGGTCGAGCCCGTCGGGTGCATCGAGGCGAGTACCGAACAGCACGATGTGTGCCTGCGAGCGCACCGCCTCTGCCGCAGCGGTATCGGTGCCGCCGACCTCGCCCACGACCCTCACCCGCGAACGGAAGGGGCGCAGCACGGCGGCCATCCCGGCTCGGGCAATCGGCTGACCGCTGACGATCAACACTCTCAGGCCGGGCTGCGGACTGGGGTTCATCAACCGGTGCTCACGGTGGTTGCGCCGAAGCGCAGCTTCTCCTTGTCGAGGTCGAGGGGGGCAACCTGGACGGTCTTGTCGCTTTCGTCCAGGAGGTCAAGAGGAACCGCCCACATCACCTCGAACTCGAGCCCATCTGGGTCGCGGGCGTAGAGGCTCTTGCTCACGCCGTGGTCGCTGGCACCGACCAGCGCCGCCCGTTCAGTCAGGATGCTCCGCAGACGGTCGAGCTCGTCGAGGGTGTCCACCTGCCAGGCCAGGTGGTACAGCCCGACGGTGTTCCTGCCCGCGAGGGACGCGCCAAGCTCGTCTCCGACGCTGAACAACCCGAGATCGTGGTCGTTGTCCGAGCCCGGCGACCGGAGGAAGATCGCCTGACCATCTCCGACGGCGTGGCGGACGATCATTCCGAGCGCCTCGGTGTAGAAGGCGGCGCTGCGTCGAGCGTCCCGGACATAGAGCACGGCGTGGTTCAAACGGGCGATCGGCATCTCATCTCCACTTCCGGGCGCCCCTCACAGCGACAGCCCGCCTACGGAGCAGCACCACTGCACCGTCGATCATTCCACGGCACGCTCGGGTCCTAGAGACCGGCTGCGGGCGGGTCGTCGCCCGACAGCTGCGCCAGCTGGCGCTGCAGCTCGTCCAGGCGGGCCTGAAGGAGGGCCACCTCGGCCGCCACCACGGCGAGCGACGGCTTGCCAGCCGCGGTGCGCGCGATCGCATCTCCCCTTTCCGCACCGACGGCCGCCGGTGCTCGCTCTGTCAGCCCCGGGGATGCGTCGGGCTCACAGTCGCTGACGACGCCGATGACGCCGCCAAGACGCTCGGCGAAGCCGGGGAATGTCAGCGCCGCCGACCATCCTGCGCAGCCGGCGCAGGTGGGTTGGAGCTGGCGCCAGCCGGACAGCCCGGTCCCGCTGTCGGCCAGCATCGTCGCCGGCCGGCCGCACCGGCAACGACCGACGCGGACTCCCCGCACCCGCTGCCGGCCATAGCGAAGACCGTCCTGGTAGCGAATGTAGCTCCCGGTCACCGCCACCTCGAGCAGGACCGTCGGTCGGTACCTGGTCTCGCACGCCATGGCCCGAGCCGGAGCGAGCGAGTGAAAGCAGTAGAACCCGCAGCTACACGTGCGCTTCGGTGGCGCATGCCGGCGGCTCCAGACACAGGCGGCCTCGGCTACGGGACCGTAGACACGTTGACCACCGATCGACAGACCGGCAAAGCCGGCGAACCGATCATCAGCTGCCAGGAA
This sequence comes from Acidimicrobiales bacterium, assembly GCA_036491125.1. Taxonomy (NCBI): domain Bacteria; kingdom Bacillati; phylum Actinomycetota; class Acidimicrobiia; order Acidimicrobiales; species Acidimicrobiales bacterium. Next base: position 2,363 of record DASXCO010000016.1, read on the forward strand.
CGGATAGGCGAGCTTGTACCCCGTCAGCGGACCCGTCGGCTGCTCGACGGGGAGCGAGCGGCGGATCAGCGACCGCATCTCGTCAAGCGGTGGGAGTGGGCTGATCCTTGGGCGTAGTCCGAGGCGAATGCTGCTGAGCGACCGGGCGCTCCTCTTCCCGGAGAGCGTCGATCGGATCCTGTGACGCGGTCGAGAGCTCGGCCGGCTCTTCGATGAAGCCCTCCGCCTCGATCTTGCCGAGTCGCATTGTCACCCTCCCTCTCTCGCGGTGCCAGTCGGCAGACCGGCTCGTGGACACCGGTGCGTCGTCGCCCGATGCCGATAACAGGATACGTCGCACGTCGACGGCCGGCTCGGCGACGGCCAGCCGGCGCCAATTGACCCCTTGTCCTCGTGGAAGCGCGCGCGTAACCTCCGCGAAGAGCTCCGATAAAGGATCTCTCCGGGTCGTTCGACGACTCGGCGGCGAGGGGGGGGACATCGCGCTGAACGGCTCGGGCGGAGCTCGGTTCCTGAGTCGTCATCCATCACCGGGCATAGATCGACGTCTCTCTGCGTTACAGAGCGTCCCGACGGAGTATGCCGACGACAGCGAGGACCATGAACCGACTCTCCAGACAGACACAGGACTACGGACCCGACTTCTTGGACCATCAGCGCCAGTTGCTCCTCGAGGAGCGGGCCCGACAGCAGCAACTCGCCGAGCGACTGCAGGCCGACGTGGCCGAGCTCACCGCAGAGCGCGGCATGAGCGACACCGACGTCGAGGACGGTTTCGGTGAGGGCGCTGGCATGGTGGTGGACCGCGACCGTGACCAGGCCCTGCACGCAGCTAC
>DASXCO010000017.1 GCA_036491125.1 Acidimicrobiales bacterium
ACGACGAAGAACTCGAGTGGTGACGACGCGTCGTCCTGGAGCAACACCACCCACTGCGACCGGTCGTTCGGCCCTGCGAGCCGTCCGAGAAGAGCGCGTCTCGCAGTGCTGTGCCGGCGCGTGTCGAACATGGCGACGAGAGTACGACAGCCGACTTGGTGCCGAGGGTGACCGGACGGGGTTCGGGCGGCGCTCCTTGGCTGAGCGCCGGCCCCGCGTCGCTCCTTGGGGCTCGCGGGGCCAGCGCTCAACGCATGCCGGTTGGCCTGTCCTCAGGCAGAGCCGCTACCGATCGAGCGGGGCTCCGCCGTTCAGGACATGACCTCGCCGACCTCGACACCGCCGTCTCGCTCGAGGATCGGGCAGCCCTTGGCCAGAGTGATGGCCCCCTCGAGGTCGTCTGCGCTGACCAGCGAGTAACCGCCCAGCACCGTGTCCGGCGCGCCGCGTCCGAGCGTGCTGGTGGCGACGACCCGGTCGCCGCGAGCGACGACTCGGTCGCCCATAGTCTCGAACCAGGCGCTCCACTGGTCCACGGCGTCGGGAGTCGGCGTGTAGTTCTTGGGCGCTCGGTAGATGAACACGAACGTGGACATGATGGTCCTCCTTTTCGGCCGGCTGGGAGCCGGCAGGCCGCCGCTCGGTGGCCTCACCTATCCGACGCAGCACCAGAGACAGTTTGGACACAGGCGGGCCTGTCCAAATCCCTGGGTGACCTGCGTCGTACAGAGGAGAGCCGTGTATCGTGCGGCGCGTCGGAGCAGGAGGAACCATGCCCGGTTACATGTTGTTGCTGTACGCACCCGAGGTGGAGGCGACCCAGCAGGCGGAAAGGGACGCCGAGATGCCGCTTTGGAACGAGGTGACCCAGAGCCTCCGTGACGCCGGACTGCTCGTCTCCGTCGGCCGACTGCATCCGGTGGCCAGAGCGACCACGGTCCGAGTGCGCGACGGCGAGGCCGATCTCACCGACGGGCCATTCGCCGTGACCAAGGAGGTGCTCGGCGGCTACTACCTGCTGGACTGCGCGGACCTCGACGAGGCGCTCGAGCATGCTGCCCGGTTGCCGCTCTCCCGCTATGGGTCGGTCGAGGTGCGGCCGATGATGGATGTCGACTCGGTCACCACTCCCTGACCGACCGCCGTCCGATGGTGACGATCCGACAGCGGCGGTGGTGGCGCGGGCGTTTCGCGACGAGCGTGCGTCCGTGCTTGCCACTCTCATCCGCCACGTCGGGGACTTTCAGGTCGCGGAGGACGCCGTGCAGGACGCCTTCGCGGCTGCGATCACGGCCTGGCGCCGCGACGGCGTTCCCAAGAACCCCGGGGCCTGGATCACGGTCACGGCGCGGCGGCGGGCGATCGATCGCCTCCGTCGGGATCGCTCCGTCTCCGATCGGGCCGAGCGCCTGGCCGAGCTGGTCCGCCTGGATCAACAGGAGCACCCCTCGGTGAGCGAGGAGAGCGCCGTTGTCGACGATCGGCTGCGGCTGATCTTCACGTCCTGCCACCCGGCGCTCGATCTCCAGGCCCGGGTGGCGCTGACGCTGCGCACGCTCGGTGGTCTGACGACCGGCGAGATCGGGCGCGCCTTCCTCGTGTCGGAGCCGACCATGGGAAAGCGAATCGTGCGGGCCAAGCGCAAGATCGCCGATGCGCACATCCCATACCGGGTTCCCTCCGATGCCGACCTGCCCGACCGTCTCCTCGGCGTGCTGCGGGTGGCGTACCTGATCTTCAACGAGGGCTATTCGGCCAGCGAGGGCGATCGTCTGGTACGAGGTGAGCTGTGCAGCGAGGCGATCCGACTCGGCCAGCTCCTGTCCCAGCTGATGCCCGACGAGGCTGAGGTGTGGGGGCTGCTGGCGCTGATGCTGCTTCACGACGCGCGTCGCGCGACACGGGTCGACGACCAGGGACGCTACGTCACCCTCGACGAGCAGGACCGCTCGGCTTGGGACCGGCAGCAGATCGACGATGGCCTCCAGGCGCTCGCGCACGCGGCACGGTTGCGGCGGCCGGGTGAGTATCAGCTGCAGGCCGCCATCACCGCTCTCCATGTTCGGGGCGCCGACGCCGGCGCGACCGATTGGGAGCAGATCGCCGAGCTGTATGGAGCATTGGCGGAGGTCAGACCCTCGCCGGTCGTCGAGCTCAACCGCGCTGCCGCCGTCGGGTTCGCGGCGGGCCCCGAAGCCGGTCTCGCCCTGCTCCGACCCTTGCTCGGCGACTCCGCGCTCGCGGCCTACCAGCCCATGCACGCCACCCACGCCGACCTGCTCAGGCGCTCCGGCGACCCTGCCGGCGCGGCGCGTGCCTACGAGAAGGCGATCGCCTTGAGCACCAACGCGGTCGAGCGCGCCGAGCTCGAGCGACGGCTCCGGACGCTTCGGGACGGCTGAGTTTTCTTCTTGACATCGAACATACGTTCGGGTAGCGTGAGCGGTGCCTTCGTGGGCGAGGCAGTCACCGCCCTCCTCTGATCAGCCGAGCGCGCCCACAGTGCGCGCCCCACGAGCGAGGAGTGGCATGCCCGAGAGCCCCACGGTGGCGAGCCGGGCCCTGCGGGAGGCGCTGAGGGGCCTGCAGCCCGAGGCGTTCACCGGCGACGACTGCGCCGCCATGGCCGAGGACCTGGCCCGCACCGAGAAGACCTGCGCCGCGGCCAGGGCCCGCCTGGCCGCCCGGGCGGCCGAGGCCGGGGCCCATCGCCGGCGGGGCTACGCCAATCCCGTGGAGTGGCTGGCCCGCACCGCCGGCTCCAGCGCCGGCCAGGCCCGCGCCGCCCTGGGCACCGCCGGTGCCGTCGAGGACTGTCCGGCGACCAAGGAGGCGGTGGTGACAGGCGAGCTGTCGCTTGCCCAGGCCGAGGAGATCACCAGGACCGAGGCGGCCTGTCCGGGGACCGAGGCCGAGCTGGTGGCCCTGGCCAAGGCCTCGAGCCTGGCGGTGCTGCGCGACAACGCCCGCAGCCGCCGCCTCGGGGCCACCGACGCCGAGGGCCTGCACGCCGCCCAGCAGGCCGCCCGGGAGGTCCGGGCCTGGCGCGACGACCTCGGCATGGTGCGCCTGGCCGGCGCCCTTCCCCCAACCGTGGGAATTCCCCTCGTCAATCGCCTGGAGGCCGAGACCGACCGCATCCACACCACGGCCCGGACAGCGGGGGCCACCGAGCCCCGCGCCGCGCACGCCGCCGACGCCCTGGTGGCCCTGCTGGCGGGAAAGGCCAGGGCAACCACCCAGGCCGACCTGGTCGTGGTCTGGCAGCGCCCGGGCGACGGCGGGGAGGGGACGGCCCACCTCCTGGGCGGGGGCCCGGTCCCGGTGGGTGTAGCCAGGCGCCTGGCCGAGCGGGCCTTCGTGAAGACCCTGATCCACGACGGGGTGCGCATCGAGACGGTCAAGCACTTCGGGCGCCACATCCCCGCCGAGCTGCGCACCGCCCTCGACCTCGGTGGTCCCCCCGACTTCGACGGGGTCATCTGTGTGGACTGCGGCACGCGCCACCACATCCAGTACGACCACGTCGACCCGGTCGCCAACGGAGGCCCCACCACCCGGGCCAACCTGAGCGGCAGGTGCTGGGACTGCCACGAGCTCAAGACCGAGCGGGACCGCCAGGCGGGACTGCTGGGCGGCAACGGGAGGGAGCCGCCGTGAGCGGGGAGGCGGCCCTACCCGCCGGTCGCGATGACGAGGCGGTAGCCGAGATCCATGTCGGAACGCTCGAGCAGGTTGGCGTGACGCGTCGCCCAGCGTCCCGTGCGGAGGTCCGTACGCAGACGGTCGATGCCGCGACGAGCAACGGAGGGGTCGAGTCGGGCGAGGCCGGAGATGCACGAGCGCACCGAGGCATCAAGGTAGGCATCGGGGCGTCGCCAATAGGCGCAGAGGAATCCGTCGCGACAGTCCCAGGGGACGGGCACGACGTCGACGCGGTCGGCGTCGAGGGCGTCGGCCACCTGCTCGGGCGAGAGGTCGGGCCCGTAGTCGAGCGCGGCGATCTCGGGGAGGTAGTCGCGCACGAGCCAGAACGTGTGCTCGAGCGCGGCATCGAAGCAGAGCACGACTCGCCGCTTCGCCACTCGGCGCAGCTGGGCCAGGCCACGTGCCTTGTCCGACCAGTGGTGGAGGCTCAGGATCGCCAGCGCCGCGTCGAAGGAGCCGGCGGGGAAGGGCAGGTCCTCGGCGACACCACGAACGACCGGGCCGGCGCCCGTCGAGCGCTGGGCGATCATGACGGGCGACGGATCGACCGCGACCACGCGTCGGTTGGACGGTTCGTACGAGCCGGTGCCAGCCCCGACGTCGACGACCCGGTCGGCGTCGCCCAGGGCGTCGTTGATCTGCCGAGCGATACGAGGATCAGGACGACGGTGGCGGGCGTACGAGCGCCCGATGTCGTCGTAGCGCTGCCCCGTGCAGCTCACCCCCTGTCGGTGTCGCTGGCTCGCGATCCGAGAATTGCACGTCAGGACCGGGCTGGACAGCCCTTGGTCAGCCGAAGCGCGCCAGCTCGAGGCCGCCGACCTCGGCCGGCCGCCGGCCCGAGTCGATCCACCGGGCCAGGGCCCGACCGGTCACCGGCGCCATGAGGATGCCGGTGCGGAAATGACCCGACGTCATCCAGGCGTTGGCCAGGTTGGGGACGCGGTCCACGAGTGGGAGCTCGTCGGGATGGGCAGGGCGGAAACAGCACCAGGCGTGGGAGATGGGCACCTGTCCGATACTGGGAAGCGCCGCCTCCAGGTCGTGTCGAATGTTCGCCACCACCCGGTCGTCCACGTCGGGGGAATGATCGTCGGTGTCGAGCGTCCCGCCGGCGAGGAGTCGGCCGTCGTCGACCTGGGTCACCGTGGGCAGCACGCTGACCGGCAGGTCCAACGTGATCGGCTCGGTGGCGATGAGGTGCCCCTTCACCAGCGAAGCCGGCACTGACAGCGCCAGGTCGGCGGCGTCGGGCGGTCCGCCGGTGGCGAAGACGACCGTTCCCGGGCTCACCGATCCCGCCGTCGTCGAGACCCGTATCACCCGAGCGTCGCTCGTCTCGACACCGGTGACGCCCACATCAGTGGCCAGGTGACGAATCCCGCCGGCCAAACGGGCGAGGGCACCGAGAGGGTTGACCCGGGCCTGGTCCCGGACCAGCACACCGCCGACGGGTCGGGCCAGCTGTGGCACCAGGCGGGCGACGTCGTCGGCGTCGAGCACCTCCGCCCCGGGCGGCAGATCGGCCGAGAGACCCGGTTGCGGATCGAGCCCCAGCCAGTCCATGGACACCAGCCCGACGCCCTCCGGCACCAGGTCGTCGAGGTCGCGCCACAGGGTCAGGCTCTCGCGGCCCCGGGCGACGATGCTGGCCCGGTCACTCCCGGCCACGTCCTCATGGTCAGCCTCGCCGTCACCGGCGCCGGTGCCGAGCCCGTCGCTGTCATGCTGGGCCTCAGGGACGAGGAGCCCGCCGGCGCCCGCCGTGGCACCGGCCCCGAGGGCCGAGCGCTCGACAAGGGCGACGGTCCCCAGACCTGCCCGCTGGCAGGCCAGTGCGGTAGCCACCCCGAGGATCCCGCCACCCACCACGAGCACGTCCGGCGTGCGGGGAAGCCGGTCGGGCAGGCCGGGGTCGAGCGCCGCTTCCTCGTGCTCGTCGAGCAGGTCTCGCCACAGCGGATAGAGGGCGGCCACCATCGCATCTCGTCCCGTCAGCCCGTCATCAACATCATCGCGGAAGGCGCACCTCGACCCGCACGCCGTCGTCGACCGGTTGCACATCGAGACTGCCCCCAGCGCGAGACGCAGCGATGGCCAGTCGCGAGAGATCGTCGGCCGTCTCCGCCGCGGGGGTGGCGACGGCGACCGCCAAATCGTCCTCCGCCTCGATGCTCACGCTCAGCTCGAGCCCCCCTCGGGCCAGCGTGCGCAGCAGCTCCCCAGCGAGCCTGGTGACGATGATGGCGGTGGCCGGGTCGGCGGTGACGGGCTGGGTGGGGGTCGCGATCCGGCCCGGCGTCCCCACGACCTCCCGTATCACCTCCAGCTCGACCGCGACCGCGGCGCACAGGTCCGTGCCGTCCGCCCCGTCCCAACCGGCCGGCATGGGCAGGGCCAGACCACCGATCGCGTTCCACTCTCGCTCGAGGCGAAGCCGCTCGAGCTCCCACAGGGCATCGGCAACATCGGCGACGGTTCCCACCCCGGAGCCACTCAGCTCACGTGTGGCGGCGCGTCGCTCCGCGTCCTCGGCGCGACGCTGCGACTCGTCGGCCCGGCGCTCGGCCGCCGACGTGTCGGCGCGGGCTTGAACGAGGACCGCATCGGCCGCGGTGGCCGCATCGGCCGCCTCGGTTCGCCGCCGCGCCTCTTCCTCGGCCCGCACCTCTACCGCGCGGAGCTGCTCTGCGGTCTCGCCGAGCTCCCTCTCGAGTCGCTCCGATCGAGACCGCTCGTCGGCCGCCGCACTCGAGCGCCGGACAAGGAGAATCAGCAACACGACAGCCGCCAGACCAACCGCGACGGTCACGCCCAGCACTGCGGTCATGGAACGCGAACGTAGCGTGCCCCGACCATCGCGGGATCATCGACGCCGGTGAACCGCTGCGCCGTCGTCGCATCCTCCCGTCGATGACATCGCCGTTGCCACCGCGGACCAGGGCGCGCTCTTCGTCACCGACCCGAGCGCCGGTACGTTTTCGGCACTCTCCACCGCGGGCCTACCAGCGGGCAGTGTTCGCCGCAGAGGCCAGCGACACCAAGACGCCGCTCGTGGGAACGCTGGACCTGGCCACCGGGGTGATCACGCCGCTGGGCACCACCTTCACAAACCCTCACGGGCTGCTGTTCGTGCCCATGCGTGACGATCGCGGGAACGACGACTCCCGGGCGACGGCTGAGCCGCCGAGACGCCGCAGACCGGCAGCTGCGCCTTCTCGGGAAGGCAGTTGTAGCCTCTAGGCGTGAAGGAGCTCATCTATCCCCGCGTACTCCTGCCGGCCCTGAGCCGCCACGCCGATCGGGTCGGCTTCCACGACGAGGACTACCACGCCACGTGGGAGACCCATGGCGAGCGGGTCCTCCGTCTGGCCAGCGCCATGCGCAACGAGCTGGGACTACGCCCGGGTGACCGGTTCGGCGTCTTGGCGGTCAACAGCCACCGCTACCTCGAGCTCTTCCACGCAGGCCTCCTGGGAGCCGGGGTGATCAACCCGCTCAACCTCCGCCTGGCGGCCAAGGAGCTGGCCTTCATCCTCAATGACTCGGGCACCGAGGTGGTCTTCACCGACTGGCTCTTCTCCGGTCTGCTCGAGCAGGCCCGGCCCGAGCTCGAGCACCTGCGCCAGGTGGTCCTCCTGGGCGACGGCGACGTGCCCCACGACCTGTCGTACGAGGACCTGATCGAGGCGGGAAAGCCCGCAGTGCCCCCCGAGCCGGAGGAGGTCGATCCCGCCGTGCTCATGTACACCGGGGGAACGACGGGCCTTCCGAAGGGCGTGGTGCTCAGCCAGCGGGCCGAGATGCTCAACCTCTACCACGCCGCCATCGCCGTCGGGCTCGGAGAGGACCGCATCTACCTGCACCAGACCCCGATGTTCCACGCTGCGTCCACGGCCGCCATCATGGGCATCCCAGCAGGAGGCGGCGTCTCGGTCTTCGTACCGCTCTTCAAGCCCGATCATGTGCTCGACGTGATCGAGCGATACCAGGTCAACCAGACCGTGATGGTCCCGACGATGATCGCCATGCTGCTCAACGACCCCAACTTCTCGTCCGAGCGCCTCGCCAGCCTCAAGTTCCTGACCTACGGCGCCTCACCGATGCCGGCCACCCTTCTGCAACGGGTCTTCGACGAGCTACCGGAGGTCAACCTCACCCAGGGCTACGGCATGACCGAGTCATCGTCGGTCCTCACCTGGCTCGACGAGAAGGACCACCGCCACGGCGGAGAGATCACGCGCTCGGCGGGCCGTCCGATGTGGGGAGTCGACGTGACCATCCAGGACGCCGATGGCCACACCCTCGCGACCGGCGAGCAGGGCGAGGTCTGCGCCCGGGCCGGCAACCTCATGGACCACTACTGGAACCGGCCCAAGGAGACCGAGGAGGCCTTCCGCGGGGGCTGGTACCACTCGGGCGACATGGGCAGGATCGACGCCGAGGGCTACCTCTTCCTCGTCGACCGGGTGAAGGACATGATCGTCACCGGAGGCGAGAACGTCTACTCGGTCGAGGTGGAGGAAGCGATCGGCAGCCACCCGGCGGTCGACCAGGTCGCGGTCATCGGCATCCCCAATGAGACGTGGGGCGAGCAGGTGCACGCCATCGTCGTGCTCAAGAAGGGGGCCTCGGCCACTGCCGAGGAGCTGATCAAGCACGCCCACGACAGCATCGCCGGGTACAAGGTCCCCAAGTCGGTGGAGTTCCGCTCCGAGCCGATTCCGCTGTCAGGGGCGATGAAGCCGCTCAAGCGGGAGCTGCGCAAGCCCTACTGGGAAGGCCGGGCGACCGCCATCAGCTAGAGGCGCGACCCCGTCGCAGCGTGTCGGCCACGGCGACGACTCGGGGATCCGACAGCGCCCGCTCGAGCGGGACGGGGAGGGCCAGCGACCAGTTCGGCCAGCCGTCGGTGGTGCCGGGCATGTTCGGTCGCTCCAGGACCCCGAGGGCGTCCTCCAGGGACGCAGTGACCACCGCGCTGGCCGCCTCGGCCAGCAGTCGGTGGGCGGCGACGATCACCTCGTCCAGCGGGGCGTTGTCCGCAAGCCCCAACAGGTCCCGCAACCGTGACCGAACTGCGTCGACCGCGGCGGCGTCGGGCTCGAGGGCCAGCCGCTGCTGGTCGGACAAGTCGGCGCCGGTCCACAAGCCGGCGACGGTTGGCAGGTCATGGGTGCTGATCGACGCCATGGACCGGGCCGGGAAGTCGCGGGGGCTGCCGTCCTCGAACCAGAGCACTCGGGACGACAGCACGTTCCGGCGGGCCAGCTCCTCCCTCACGAAGGGCTCGACGGTGCCGAGGTCCTCGCCCACGATGAATGCCCGGGCCCGATCGCTCTCCAGGGCCAGCACGCCGAGGAGGTCGTTCGAGGGGTACCGGACGTAGGCACCCTGTCGCGGATCTGTCCCGAGGGGGACCCAGTACTGGCGAAAGAGCCCCATGACGTGGTCCACCCGCAGCCCGCCCCCGTCACGAAGGTTGGCTCGGAGGGTCCGGGCGAAGGGCTCGTAGCCGGCGGCGCGCAGCTTCCAGGGGTCGAATGGCGGCAGGCCCCAGTCCTGCCCGAGCCGGTTGAAACCGTCGGGGGGAGCACCGACGGCCATCCCGGGCGCGAGCACGTCCTGCCACATCCAGGCGTCGGCCCCGTTCGGGTCGACGCCCACGGCCAGGTCCTGCACCAGGTCGACGTCGACGCCCGCCCTCGCCACCTGACGGTCGAGCAGCCACTGCAACCACTGGTGGAAGAGGACCCGGTGTCGATGTCGGGACACGAACGCCGACACGCCCGCGCCCTCCGGATGGCGCACCTCCGCTGGCCACTGCGGCCACGCCCCGAGGTGCACCTCCGACAGCGCGCAGAAGGCGGCGTAGCGAGTGAGCAACGGTCCCTCCGCGTCGCAGTAATGGTCGAAATCGGGGTCGCCGCCGAACCGGTCCCAGAGCCGCTCGAGAGCGCCGAGCTTGAGCTCCCAGACCCGAGGGCGCTGGACGAGTCGCTGTTCGTTCAGTGCCTGCCCGGCGGCCGCCAGCCGATGCAGCTCCGCGCCACCGGCCCCCGGCACCTCCTCGATCCGCAGGTAGAGCGGGTTGCGCCAGCACCGGCTGCTCGGAAAGTAGGGGCTGGCCTGCTGCGGCACGGCGGGTCGGCTGGCGTGAAGCGGGCTGACCAGAACGGTCGATGCCCCCTGGCCAGCGGACCACTGGGCCAGGCTTCTCAGGTCGGCCAGGTCGCCGATGCCCCAGCTGCGCCGCGACCGCAGTGCGGGAAGCTGCACCGCCCAACCCCAGGCCCGCTGCCCGCTCGGCAATCGACAGCGCCCTGGGCTCACGATCAGTCGCATCGTCTGGCCGTCGGTCGCGCGCCGCAGCTGATGGTAACCGCACGGTACCCCGGGCGGCAGCCGGCCGTGCGCCGTCATGGACGTCCCGTCCTCCAGGGTCAGCTCCCACGGCCCCGGCAGCGACACGTCGTCGTCGTGGCGAACGACCCGCACACCTGGTGGCCCGTGCGGCCCAGCGTGCGCCGCTTCTGCAATGCCGAGGGCATCGCCGATCGCCTCGATGGTCGACGGCGGCGCCTGGTGCCAACGACCGTCGTCGCCGCGGTACGCGGGCTCGACACCCCACTCCCGCAGATCCGGGACGCGGCGGCGGGCGTGCACCGGGTGAGGTTAGTGTCCGCGAGCACCACTATCGTCACGTCGGTGCCGCCCGCCGTGACGACCAGCGATGGCGTCGAGATCGCCGTCCACGACCTCGGCGGAGACGGACCGCCGATGCTGTTCGCCCACGCGACGGGGTTCCATGGCCTCGTCTTCGCCCCCCTCGCCCACCTGCTGAGTGGGCAGTTTCACGGCGTCGCCCTCGACTTGCGGGGTCACGGCGACTCTGGATTGCCGCTGGGGATGGACTTCGACTGGCACGGCTTCGGGCGCGATGTCCTGGCCACCGTCGACGGTCTGGGGCTGACGCGGCCGTTCGGAGTCGGCCACTCAGGTGGCGGCGCCGGCCTGCTGCTGGCCGAGCAGGCCCGCCCGGGAACGTTCCGGGCGCTCTACCTCTTCGAGCCCATCGTGTTCCCCCCGAACGGCCCGTTCCCCACCGGCGCGGGCGACAATCCCCTCTCGGAGGCGGCCCGCCGCCGGCGGGAGATCTTCGACTCCCGCCAGGAAGCCTTCGACAACTACGCCTCCAAGCCGCCGTTCGACCGAGTGGCCCCCGAGGCCCTGCGCGCCTACGTCGATCATGGATTCGCCGATCTCGACGACGGCCGCGTCCAACTCAAGTGCCGGGGGGAGACAGAAGCCCTGGTCTACGAGCAGAGCTGGCGCCACGACGCCTACGACCACCTGGCCGAGGTCCGATGCCCGGTGACGGTCGCCTGCGGCGCTACGTCGGACACCTACGGCACCGACCTGGTCGAGGCCATCGTCGATCGTCTCCCGCGGGCCCGCGCCGAGGTCGTGCCCGGCGTCGGCCATTTCGGACCCCTCGAGGACCCAGCCCTCCTGGCCAGCTCGATTCGGTCGGCCTTCGCCGCCGAGGGGCAGCCGCCCGCCTGAGGTCCCCCCCGGGTGATACACCCCGCCTCTAGCCTGGGGGCGATGTCCTTACCGCTTCCGAGCGCCCTGTCCCCCTCGAAGGTGTCGTCGTTCAAGGATTGCGCGCTGGCGTTCCGCTTCTCGGCGATCGATCGGCTGCCCGAGCCCCCCTCCCCGTGGACGGTCAAGGGCAACCTCGTCCACCGCGCCCTGGAGCACCTGTTCTGGCAGGTCCCCGCCGGAGAGCGCACCATCGCGGTGGGACTCGAGCAGCTCGACCGGGCCTGGGAGTCCCCCGAGGAGGAGCCCGAGCTGGCTGCCCTCGGGCTCACGCCGACCGAGACCGACGAGCTTCGTGCCGACACCGAGCGGCTGGTCCGGGGCTACTTCGAGCTCGAGGACCCGAACGAGGTGACTGCGGTGGGCATGGAGCTCGCACTCGAGGCCGACCTGGGTGACCTCCGGCTCAGGGGCATCATCGACCGCCTCGACGTCGATCGGGACGGGCGGCTCGTGGTCACTGACTACAAGACGGGGCGGGTCCCGGGTCAGGCTCAGGAGCAGCTGCGTCTGGCCGGCGTCCACTTCTACGCCTTCCTGTGCGAGCAGGTGCTGGGGGAGCGGCCCGCTCGGGTGCAGCTGCTCTACCTGCGCGAGCCGCTGAGCATCTCGACCATCCCGTCCGACCAGTCCGTGCAGGGGCTTCGCCGCCGGACCTCGGCGATCTGGGCGGCGATCGAGCGGGCGTGCCGGGACGAGGACTTCCGGCCCAAGCCCTCCGCCCTATGCGGGTACTGCAACTGGCAGGAGTTCTGCCCTGCGTTCGGCGGTGACCCGGCCCGCGCCGGCGCGAGCCAACCGACGCTGGTCTGAGGTGCGTGTAGCGGCCTTCGACGAGCGTGTCGACGCCGCCTTCGACCGCCTTCGGGGCAATCGGGTCGCCGACCGGGTGTGGTACGGGGCCTCGGCGGTCGGCGACCACAGCCTCATCTGGCTGATCGTGGGGGCCGCACGGGGCCTGGGCTCCGACCGCCGCCGGCGGTCGGCGTTGCGCATGGCCGCCGCCCTGGGCGTCGAGTCGGTGCTGGTGAACGTGGGCGTCAAGTCGCTCGTTCGACGCCGGCGCCCGCCATCGTCGGGCCCTCGCCCCCTCCCCCTGCGCCAGCCCCTCACGAGCAGCTTCCCGAGCGGCCACGCCACCTCGGCCTTCTGCGCCGCCGGGCTGCTGTCAGAGGACGACCCACTGTGGCCGCTCTACTACGGCCTGGCCGTGGTGGTGGCCTCGAGCAGGATCCACGTCCGCATCCATCACGCATCGGACGTGCTGGCCGGAGCGGCGATCGGCGTCCTGCTCGGACGCATCGGACGGCGGCTCGCTCCACTCCCAGAGCGGAGCGCGGAATCTCGGCCGCGCCCGAGGCGTTGAGCTGTTCATGACCAGCCTGTCGTTCGACGTCAACTGGGACTATCGCTGTCCCTTTGCCCGCAACGCCCACGAGCACCTGGTAGCGGCCCTCGCCGGCGGCGCCGACTGGGAAGTGGGCTTCGTGCCCTTCTCGCTCAGCCAGATCCACGCGGAGGAGGGTGAGCCCGCTGTCTGGGACGACCCCGAGAAGGCCTCGCACCTCCTCGCCATGCAGGCGGGCATCGTCGTGCGGGACCGCTACCCGGACAAGTTCTACGACGTGCACATGGGCCTGTTCCGAGCCCGTCACGACGAGAGCAAGGACCTCCGCGAGGAGGCCGAGGTGCGCCAGGTGCTGGCCGACCACGGCGTGGACCCCGACGCGGTGCTCGCCGAGATCGCGGACGGATGGCCGCTCGAGACGTTCCGCAAGGCCCACGAGAGCGCGGTCAACGACCACCGGGCCTTCGGCGTGCCGACATTCATGGTCGACGGTCAGGCCGTCTTCGTCCGGCTCATGACCCGTCCGCAGGGTGACGCCGAGCTCGCCCGCACGACCATCGAGCACGTCGTCACCCTGGCCCAGAGCCGACCGGAGCTCAACGAGTTCAAGCACACCAGCATCTCCCGCTGAGTCCGGCGAGGCGTCGCATCAGGTCGCCGCACTACCCTGACGGCGATGTCACAGGACGCACAGCCGGGCTCGGTGCCGCTCACCGGCCCCGAGGCCCTGATGTGGACCGTCGAGCGAGATCCGGTGTTGCGGTCGTCCTTCCTCAACCTGACGCTGCTCGATCGGGCCCCCGACTACGACCGCTTCTACGCCCGCATGGCCAACGCCGTCCGGGGCCTGCCCCGGCTTCGCCAGCGGGTCGAGCTGGCCCCGTTGCCGTTGGCACCGCCGGAGTGGGTGGACGACCCTGAGTTCGACCTCGGTTACCACCTTCGTCGGATCGCGCTCCCAGAACCGGGGACGGACCGTCAGCTGCTCGATCTCGGCGCCATGTGGTTGCAGGACCCCTTCGACCAGCGCCGGCCCCTCTGGCAGATGAGGGTCGTCGAGGGCTTGTCGGGTGGCCGGGCCGCGCTCCTGGCCAAGCTCCACCACGCCGTGACCGATGGCGTGGGAGGCGTCCGCTTGTCGACCAGCTTCATCGACCTGTCCCGCGACGCCCCCGGCCCGGAGCCCGTGAGCGGTGACGGCGCCCCCCGACCGTTCGACAGCGGACCGGTCCGGCTGATGACCGAGATGCGCCGCCAGCTCGGCCGGGTCCCGCACGCTGTCACCGGCATGTGGACCGGCGCCGTCGAGATCGCGTCGCACCCCCAGTCTCTCGGTCGCGATACGGCGGACGTGATGGAGAGCGCCCGGTCGATGGTGCGCCAGGCGCTGGTGACCGACGGCGCCCGTTCGCCGCTGTGGGCCGGACGGCGGTCGACCGCCCGTCACTTCGAGGTGCTGAGCATCGACCTCGACGAGGCGAAGCGGACCGCCGGTGCCCTCGGGGGCACCGTCAACGACGTGTTCGTGACCGGCGTCGCTGGAGGCGCCGCCGCCTATCATCGGGCCCGCGGGGTCGACGCGGACGAGCTGCGGATCTCGATGCCCGTGAGCACCCGCCACGATCGCTCGGCGGGCGGCAACTCGTTCACCCCGGCTCGGGTGCTCGTGCCGGCCGGGATCCTCGACCCCGTCGAGCGGTTCCGGGCCGTCCACGACCGCCTCGCCAGCGTCAAGGCCGAGCGGGCGCTGGGCCTGGCCGACGCGCTGACCGGCGTGCTGACCGGCCTGCCCGGTCCGCTGCTCACCCGGCTGGTCCGCCAGCAGGTGGAAACGGTGGACCTGGCCGCATCCAACGTGCGCGGCGCACCGGTCGACATCTTCGTGGCCGGGGCGCTCGTCCTGTCCAACCATCCGATGGGCCCCACTGGTGGCACCGCCTTCAACGCGAGCGTGCTGTCGTACCGCTCCCAGCTCGACATGGGCATCAACAGCGACTCGGCCGCCATCGACGACCCGGTCCTCCTTCGTCACTGCATCGCCGAGTCCCTCGCCGAGATCATGGCGGCGGCACCCTGACGCGAACCTAGGCACTGCGCGCCTGCGGCTTGACCCTCGGGCCGGCCTCCCGGGCCGGCCTAGGATCGGCGCCATGGAGCTCGACGACCGGGTGGTGGTGGTCACAGGCGGCGCCAGCGGCATCGGTCGGGCCCTGTGCCGGCGCTTCGCCGCCGAGGGGGCTCGGGCCGTCGTGGTGGCCGACATCGCCGCGGATGGCGCCCGAGCCACCGCCGCCGAGTTGCAGGACGAGAACGGCGCGACGACGCGGGCGCTGGCCGTCCCGACCGACGTCACCCGCGAGGGCGACATCGTCGCGCTGGTGGAGCAGACGGAGCAGACCTTCGGTCCCGTCGATCTGTTCTGCTCGAACGCCGGGATCGCCATCGGTGGTGGGGCCGAGGTGCCCGACGAGTCGTGGGAGACGATCTGGCACGTCAACGTCATGGCCCACGTCTACGCCGCCCGGGCCGTACTACCGGGCATGCTCGCCCGGGGTGAGGGCTACCTGCTGAACACGGCATCGGCGGCGGGACTGCTCACCAACCTCGGCGCCGCCCCCTACTCGGTCACCAAGCACGCGGCCGTCGGCCTGGCCGAGTGGCTCGCCATCACCCACGGCGACGCGGGGATCAAGGTCTCGTGCCTGTGCCCTCAGGGCGTGCGCACGTCGATGCTCGAGGGCGGCCTCGATCCTGCACATGACGAGGGTGGCGACCAGTCGTTCCCCGCTGGTCAGGTGGTGGTGGCGTCCGGCGACGTGCTGGAGCCGGAGGACGTCGCCGAGGCCGTGGTCGACGGACTGCGGGAGGAGACCTTTCTCATCCTCCCCCATCCGGAGGTGGGCGAGTACTTCCGCCACAAGGCCGGTGATTACGACCGCTGGCTTCGAGGCATGCGGCGGCTCCAGCAGCGGCTGATTGCCCCCGAATGATCAGATCGGCGGATCAGGTCAGGATGTTGACCGCCCGGGCGGCGACCACCGCCACGGTCACCAACGACACCGAAGCCTGCAGGAGCATCAGCAGCTTGCTCCACGGACTGAGCGGCATCGTGTCCGTCGGGCTGAACGCTGTGCAGTTGGTGAATGACGTGTACAGGTAGTCGACGAAGCCCGGCATCCAGTCCTGCACGGCAACATCGGGCGTCGACATCTGGGGAAAGAGGAAGTCCGGACGCCGGCGCTCGCCGAACGCACGCGCCACGGGACCACCCCGGTCGAGCTCCCAGTACCACAGCGTGAAGACGAGGACGTTGGTGATCCAGATCTCGATGGCGGACAGGATCAGCGACCGACCGCCGAGCTTGATCCCGTGGAGCAGCCCGTGCACCAGCAGCCCGGTGGAGAAGGCGTTGAACAGCGAGATGAGCGCGATCAGCGTCACCGAGGCGGCGCGGGTCGCCTGCGTCTCCCTCGTCAGACGGACCGGGTTGGCGATGAGGAGCGGGATGATCAGGGCCGCCTCCAGGGCGGGCAGGATCCACTTCGGTCCCAGCACGAACTTGCCCGGGAGGGCGAAGTACATGCCGAGCGCGGCGGCGACGGTGGCGATGGCCGGCCACCGGTGCTCGCCCAGCTTGAGCTCGGGGCTCACACGTCGTCTCGCGCCACGGCGCGCGGGTCGACGTCGGTGCGCATGCCCTTGTAGCGGGGGGCCCGCAGCGTGCCCAGGTGGGTCCACTCGCTGAAGGCCACCTCGGCCACCAGGGTGGGCTCGACGAAGTGGCCCTGCCTGGTCACCTCGGCCGGCAGCGGTGGCGGTGGTGTGAACGGGCTCGTGGCGCGGGCGAGCGGCGCCAGCAGGCCGTCCAGGCGTTCCAGCTCCTGGTCGGTGAAGCCGCTGCCCACTCGGCCGGCGTAGCGCAGCTCGCCGCCATCGTGGTACCCGACGAGGAGGGCACCGAGTCGGCCGGACCTGTTGCCCTGTCCGCTCAGCCAGCCGCCGACCACCAGGTCCTGGCGGTTCACGTTCTTGACCTTCACCCAGGACGGCGAGCGGCGGCCCGGCCGATACACGCTGTCGAGACGCTTGGCCACGAGCCCCTCGAGCCCGCGGGCGCGAGTCGCGTCCAGCAGCGCGGCCCCGTCCCCCACGTGATAGGTCGGCGTCTGCCACGACGAATCGGAGAGTGACAGGCCCTCGAGCAGTCGGCGGCGCTCGGTGTACGGCAGGGCGATGGTCAGGTGGCCGTCGAGGTACAGCACGTCGAAGAGCATGTAGACGACCGGTACCTCACGGAGCACGCGCCGCAGCGCCGAGCCCTCGGCCACGTTCATGCGCTGCTGAAGCTTCCCGAAGTCGGGCCGGCCCTCGTCATCGAGGGCCACGACCTCGCCGTCGAGGACGACCTCGTGCGAGGAGACGACGTCTCCCAGGCCTCGCAGCTCCGGGTAGCGCGTCGTTGCGTCCAGCAGCCGCCGACCCTGCAACTTCACCGTGCCGCCGGCCACGAAGGCGATCATCCGCACGCCGTCCCACTTGATCTCGTAGCCCCAACGCCCGTCGTCGGTCGGCAGGATCTCGGACGAGCTGGCCAGCATCGGGGCCAGATGCTCGGGCATCGGCTCCCGCTCCGGGTCCTGAGGAGGATCCATCCGGTGGATCATCCAGCGGCCCTCTCCCGTCCGGAACAGGGCGTAGCGCCCGTCGACCCGCTCCCCGTGCAGCGTGACGATCACCTCGCGGCCGTCCCATTTGTGACAGTCGTAGGTGCCCCGGTCCCAGATCATCATGGTGCCGGCCCCGTAGCTGCCGGTCGGGATGTCCCCCGTGAAGTCGAGATACGACAGCGGGTGGTCCTCGGTCGGAACGGCGAGGTGGTTCACCTTCGGGTCCGGGGGCACGCCCTTGGGCAGCGCCCACGAGGCGAGGACGCCGTCTCGCTCGAGCCGCAGGTCCCAGTGGAGCCGCCGGGCGTGGTGCTCCTGGACCACGAAGCGGGGCAGATCCCCGGCCCCGGGTGCTGCCTCGTCGGGACGCGGGCGTCGCTCGGTATCCGGCTCGGGCGTGGCCGAGAAGTCCCGCTTGGCCTTGTAACTGTCGAGCTTGTCGCTCATCTGCGTCTCCAGACGACCCGTCGCCTGCAATCATGCCCTCGATGGCATCCTCCTCAGGCAGCGTCGAGGTCGAGCTCGAGGGGCGCCGGCTCAAGCTCTCGAACCTCGACAAGGTCCTCTACCCCGAGTCCGGGTTCGCGAAAGGCCAGGTGATCGACTACTACATGCGGGTCGCCTCGGCGCTGCTCCCCCACCTCCGCCGCCGGCCCCTCACCCTGAAGCGCTACCCCAACGGCGTGGACGCCGGGTTCTTCTACGAGAAGCAGTGCCCGTCGCACCGCCCTGACTGGGTCCAGACGGTCGAGATCCCGAGCGAGCGCACCAAGGGGAAGGCGGTGAACTACTGCACGGCCGACGACCTGCCCACCCTGGCCTGGCTCGCCAACCTGGCCGCCATCGAGCTGCACCCCCTGCTTGCGCGGGCCGATGGAGCCGATGACGAGTCGTCGCGCGACGCCGTGAACCGGCCCACCATGGTCGTCTTCGACCTCGACCCGGGACCGCCGGCCGACGTGGTGACCTGCGCCCAGGTGGCGTGCTGGCTGCGGGAGGTCCTGGACGACCTGGGCCTCGCATCCTTCCCGAAGACCTCAGGCTCCAAGGGCCTCCAGGTCTACGTCCCCCTCAATACTCCGCACACCTACGACGAGACCAAGCCCTTTGCCCACGCCATCGCCCGACTGTTGGAGAAGCACCACCCCGACCACGCCCTCGAGAAGATGGACAAGAGCCTGCGGCGGGGCAAGGTGCTCATCGACTGGAGCCAGAACCACATCACCAAGACGACCATCTGCGCCTACTCCCTGCGGGCCCGGCCGCAGCCCACGGTCTCGACACCGATCTCGTGGCAGGAGGTCGAGAGCGGGCGCGACGCGGACGGCGCGTCGCAGCTCCATTTCGAGGCCGATGAGGTGTTGGAGCGGCTTGATCGGTCGGGGGACCTGTTCGCGCCTGTCCTCGAGCTCGAGCAGCGCCTCCCCCAGATCGGCTGAGGAAACCAGCCCGTCGTGCGCCGATTGCTGCCCGACCCGGCCGGCGACGTCGATCTCGACGAGGCCTACGCCCTCCCGGGGCCGGCCCGACTCCACGTGCGGGCCAACTTCGTGACGAGCGTCGACGGCGCCGCCGAGGTGGGGGGTCGCTCCGGCGGCTTGTCCTCGGACGCCGACCATCGGGTCTTCTCGGTGCTCCGGGGCCTGTGTGACGTGGTCCTGGTCGGAGCGGGCACCGTGCGCCAGGAGCGCTACGGACCGGCCCGGCCGAGCGAGGAGCGTCGCGCCCGGCGACAGGCGCACGGCCTCGCCGCCGTGCCCCCCATCGCAGTGGTCACCTCTCGGATCGACCTCGACCTCGAGAGCGCCTTCTTCACCGACGCCGCGACCCCCCCGGTGATCCTCACGACCGACGCCGCCCCCGCCGACCTCCGACGCCGGGCCGCCCAGGCGGCCGACGTGGCCGTCTGCGGCGACACCGCGGTGGACCTGGCCTCGGCCGTGCAGGCACTCGTCGAGCGAGGTCTCACGCGCGTGCTGTGCGAAGGTGGTCCCCACATGCTGGACCAGCTCGTCACCACCGGCCGCCTCGACGAGCTCTGCCTCAGCCTGTCCCCGGTGATCGCCGGTCCCGAACGCCTGCGTATCATCGGCGGCCCCGCACTGGACGAGCCGGCGCGTCTCGAGCTGGCCCACGTCCTCGCCGCCGACGGAATGCTGTTTCTCCGCTACCAGGTGGACCCGCGCTCAGCGGTCTGACGCGTGTGACGCCGCCCACTCGAGCAGGCGCTCGGCGGGCCAGCTGTTGACGATCGAGTCGATCTGCACCCCGCAGTCCGCCGCCCGCTCGCAGCCGAAGGGCTGCCACTCCAGCTGCCCCGGCGCGTGGGCGTCACTGTCGATCGACAGCTTGCAGCCGGTGTCGACCACCTGACGGAGCAGGCGTTTGGGAGGGTCGAGGCGCTCGGGGCGGCAGTTGATCTCCACCGCCTTGTCGAAGGTGACAGCGGCGCCGAACACCTCGTCGGCGTCGAAGCTCGACTCCGGCCGCCCGCGACCGACGACCATCCGTCCCGTGCAGTGCCCGAGGATGTCCACGTGTGGGCTGCTCAAGGCGGCCACCATGCGGCGGGTCATGCCCACCGCATCCATTCGCAGCTTGGAGTGGACGCTTCCCACCACGACGTCGAGGCGGGCCAGCAGGGCCTCGTCCTGATCGAGCGCGCCGTCCTCGAGGATGTCCACCTCGACGCCGGTCAGGATGCGAAATGGGGCCAGCTTGGCATTGACCTCCTCGACCACCTCCAGCTGGCGCTCGAGACGCTCGGCCGTCAGGCCGTGGGCCACCGTGAGCGACGGCGAGTGGTCGGTGAGCACGACGTAGTCGTGGCCCAGGGCGGCCGCGGTGCGGGCCATGGTCTCGATGGGACTTCCGCCGTCGGACCAGTCGGAGTGGGTGTGACAGTCGCCGCGCAGCTGGGACCGGATCCCCGCCCCCGGGCCTGGATCGGGCGCTGGCGCTGCCTCGAGGCGGGCCAGGTACCCCGGCACTTCCCCGGCCAGCGCCTCGTGCACCACGCGCGCCGTCGTGTCGCCGACGCCGGGCAGCTCCTGCAGCCGCCCGGTCCGATCACGCTCGGCGAGCTCTTCAGGACTGATGGCTGACAACGTCGCGGCTGCCGTCCGAAAGGCCCGCACCCGATAGGCGCGCTCGCCCTCCCGCTCCAGCAAGAAGGCGATCCGCTCGAGGGTCTCGACCGGTCCCATGGTTCTCTCCTATGCCGCACTGGACGTGATGGCGTCCAGAGTCGTCGGGACCCGTCGCGGGTCGTCGAGCGATTCCGCCAGGTGCGGGCGGCGGAAGTAGAACGCCACCAGCACGGCGAGGAGCAGCACAGCCGTGCCGACGACGACGGTTCGTAGACCGACCCTGTCGGCGACTGCCCCCTGGATGATGGCACCGATGGGATAGATGACGCCCAGGGCCAGCATGTAGAGGCTGAGTATGCGGCCCCGCAAGGCTTCCGGCGCCCGCAGCTGCACCACCGTGTTGAGGCCGGCAAGCACCCCGATGTAGGCCGCCCCCACCGCCAGCAGGGCGACCGCCGCCAGCGCCAGCGAGGTCGCCAACCCGTAGAGGATCAGGAGGACGGGCAGCAGGCCGAGGTCGACGAGCAGGAGCCGGCGGCGCCCGATGCGCCCGGCCACCGGCGTCAGAGCGAGGGCGCCGATGACCGCGCCGATCCCCTGGGCGGTGATCAGCACCGCCGTGCCGCTCGCCTGGTGGTGGAAGAGCTTGATCGCCACGGCCGGGACCAGGGCGATGAAGGGAGAGGCCAGGAGGGCGACGACCGCGATGAGGCCGATGGCGGCGCGACAGCCGGGCTCGGCCGCCGCCGCCCGGGCCCCGCTGGCGATCCGGGCCAGGAGGCGGCCCTGCTCCCGCGGCCGGGCGCCAGGACGGAACCGCACCAGGAGCAGGGCGATCAGCACCGCCCCGAACGAGGCCGCGTTGATGCCGAAGGCCCAGGTGTAGGAGCCCACGGCGATGGCGACGCCGGCCAGCGCGGGCCCGATCACCCGCCCCAGGTTCCACTGGGCCGACGACAACGAGATGGCGCCCAGCAGGTCGTCAGGTCCCACCAGGTCGGGGAGCATGGCCTGGTAGGCGGGCAAGCCGATGGCCGTCATTGCGCCCCCACCGAGCACGATCAGGGTGACCCACACCGGGCTGGCGTTCCCTGTGGCGGCGAGGGCCGTGAGGATCCCCGCGAAGACCGTCTCGCCCACGGTGGTCAGGAGCAGCCAGCGGCGCCGGTCGTGCCGGTCGGCCATGGCGCCTCCGACCGGGGACAGCAGCCCCATCGGGAGGAAGGCGGCGGCGGCCACCAGGCCCGTCCACCGCGCCTGTCCGGTGTGAATGGTTACCAGCACCCCCACGGCGATCGTCTGCATCCACGAGCCCACGTTGGACACCAGCGCCGCCGACCAGACCAGGGCGAAGTCCCTGTGGCGCAGCGGGCGCAGCGAGGCCGGGGGCACACCGGGGAGGTTAAAGCGTTAGTGCCTTCCGGCGTCGCGGAACGCCGCCAGCATCTCGACCGGGATGGGGAACACGAGGGTCGAGTTCCGCTCCGTCGCCACCTCGGCGAGGGTCTGGAGGGTGCGCAGCTGGAGCGCGCCGGGGCTTTCGTACATCCGGTCGGCGGCCTCGGACAGCTCCCGGCTGGCCTCCAGCTCACCGGTGGCGGCGATCACCTTGGCCCGTCGTTCGCGCTCGGCCTCGGCCTGGCGGGCCATCGCCCGCAGCAGCTCCTGGGGAAGGGTGATGTCGCGCACCTGGACCTGGCGCACCTCGACGCCCCAGCCGCCGGTGGAGGAGGCGATGGTCGCCCGCAGCTCGTCGTTGACCTGCTCCCGGTGGGCGAGCAGGTCGTCGAGGTGGTGACGGCCGATGATCGAGCGCAGGCTGGTCATGGCCACCCGCTGACTGGCGAAACGGAAGCTGTCGACTCCGATGATGGCCTTCACCGGATCGATGACCTGGAAGTAGGCCACGGCGTCGACCTGGACGGTGACGTTGTCTGCGGTGATGACCGACTGAGGCGGGATGTCGATGACCTCGACACGGAGGTTCACCTTCACCACCCGGTCCACGCCCGGGATGCGGGTGATGATCCCCGGTCCCTTGGCCGCGCTCTTGATGCGGCCGAACCGGAAGAACACGGCCCGCTCGTACTCGGTCACGACTTTGACCGAGATGGCGAGTACGAAGAGGAAGACGACGACGACGCCAGCGACGGAGCCGCCGACGATCGCGCCGACGTTGGCGTCGGCAACAACAGGCGCAACCATGCTCCACAGTTTCCCACCCTGGGATCAGCGGTGCGCCGCGGGTCTCACCCGGCTGCTGGTGCGAGGTCCCGGACGGCCTGGCGGGTGTCGACGCCGAAGGGCAGGATCGCCAGCGCCGTGGTGGTGACGCCGTTGGCGACGTAGCGCTGGATGTGGGCCCGGCACGCCTCGGGAGAGCCGTGGACGATGAGGTCGTCGACCACCTCGTCGGGGATGGCGGCCGTGGCCGCTTTGCGATCTCCCGCCTGCCATGCCTTCCACATGGGCTCGAGCTGCGGCCCCCGGCCCAGCCACTGGTGGAAGGCGGCGTACACCCCGACGTTGAGGTAGGCGGCCAGGGCGAAGCGACCCATCGAGCGCACCGTGTCGGCGTCCTCCGACGGGCATACGAAGATGCGGGCCACGATCTCCTTGCCCGGCCCGACCTCGGGCACCACGCGGGCGACATCCTCCGCGGACAGCCAGTTGATGATGGCGCCGTCGCCCTCCCGGCCGGCCAGGTGCAGCATGCCCGGGCGGAGGGCGGCGACGAGGATGGGGGGCGGCTCGGCAATGCGCCGCCCCAGACGGAACCCCCGCACCCGGAAGGTCTCGAACTCATGGCTGACCTTCTCGCCCGTCATGGCCTGTCGCAGGAAGCGGACCATGTCCCGGGTCCGCTTGTAGGGCTCCTCGAAGGGGATGTCGTTCCAGGCCTCCACGATCACATCGGAGGACGTGCCGATGCCCAGGGCGAAACGGCCGGGCGCCGCCTCGGCCATGCTGGCCACGCTCATGGCCATGAGCCCTGGTCCCCTCGTGAAGGCGGGGACGATCGCCGTTCCCAATCGCAGCGAAGGCGCCCACGCCGCGGCGAGAGCCAGTGGCGTGAAGGCGTCGGTGCCTCCGGCCTCGCTGGACCAGGCGTCGGTGTAGCCGAGGTCGACCAGCTCCTCGATCCACGAGCGCTGTTCGTGGAGCGGCAGGCCGTCGAAGGGGATGGTCATTCCGTAGCGGGGCATGGGCCCGAGTGTTACACCCTCACGCCACCATGGCCGCATGGAACGACAGCTCGTCCTCATCGAGAACAACGAGTCCGATTGGCGTCTCGACGAGCGCACCCGGCAGGTGGGGCGGGAGGGTGTGGCCGCGGCGCGGGTCGCCCTCCGGGAGGCGCTTCGGCACAAGGCCGCCTGAGCCGTGGCCGGCATCGACCCCCTCGGCCACGATCCGGGCGCCGATAGGCTGAGCCCATGGCCGATGTCGTGATAACCGAAGCCGTCCGCAGCCCGATCGGTCGCCGGGGTGGCGGCCTGTCGACGGTGCACCCTGCAGATCTCCTCGGGGCCGTACAGGCCGAGGCGGTCAGCCGGGCCGGCATCGACCCGGCCGAGGTCGACCAGGTCGTGGCCGGCTGTGTGACGGCGGTGGGCGAGCAGTCCTACAACATCGCCCGGACGGCATGGCTGGCGGCCGGGTTGCCGCTGACCGTTGCGGCCACGACCGTCGACAGCCAGTGCGGCTCGTCGCAGCAGGCCACCAACCTGGCTGCTGGTCTCATCGCGTCGGGGGCGGCCGATCTGGTGCTGGCCTGCGGCGTGGAGTCGATGAGCCGGGTGCCGCTCGGCGCCAACACCAAGGCCGGTCCCGGGCGGGCCATCCCCAAGTCCTACTTCGCCCGCTACGAGTTCGCGTCCCAGTTCGAGGGCGCCGAGCGCATCGCCGACAAGTGGGGCGTGACCCGCTCGGACGCTGACCAGTTCGGTCTCACTTCGCAGCGGCGCGCCGGCCGGGCCCGTGACGAGGGCTGGTTCGAGGCCGAGAGCTTCGCCATCCACGCTCCTGACGTCGACGAGGACGGCAAGCCCACGGGGTCGACCCATCTGATCGCCGCCGACGAGGGTCCCCGGGAGACGTCCCTGGAGAAGCTGGCCACCCTCAAGCCGGTGGCCCGGGAGGACGGGATCCACACCGCCGGCACGTCCTCGCAGATCTCCGACGGCGCTGCTGCCGTGCTGCTGGCGTCCCCCGCCAAGGCCGCCGCCCTGGGCCTTCCGACCCGAGCCCGGATCACCCACCAGTGCCTCGTTGGCGTGGACCCGGTCCTCATGCTCACCGGCCCGATCGATGCCACCCAGCGCATCCTCGACCGGTCCGCCCTGTCGCTCCACGACATCGACGTGGTGGAGATCAACGAGGCGTTCGCCTCGGTCGTGCTGGCGTGGGAGCGCGAGCTGCATCCCGACATGGAGCGGGTGAACCCCGGCGGTGGCGCTATCGCCCTGGGCCATCCCGTCGGGGCCACCGGCGCCCGGCTGATCACGACCGCCCTCCACCACCTCGAGCGGACCGACGGCACCCGGGCGCTGGTCACCATGTGCTGCGGCGGCGGATTGGGCACGGGCACCCTCATCGAGCGCAGCTGACCGTCGATCGCCGAAGACGACTGGCTCCTCGTTTTCACAAGAACGGGGGCCCAGCCGAGGGGTGCCGGTCACTCACCGCCCGCGAGCAGCAGGTACCGTCGACGCCGTGGCCAGTCTCGTCGAGCGGCTCGGGTACGCCCCCGACGCGAAGCTTCTGATCATCAACTGCGACGACCTGGGGTCGAGCCACGCCGCCAACGTGGGGGTCTACGAGGCCGTCCGCTCGGGAGTGGCCACCAGCGCAAGCCTCATGGTGCCCTGCCCGTGGGCGCGGGAGGCGGCGGCCCGGTATCGGGGCGAGGACGTGGGCGTCCACCTGACGCTCAATGCGGAGCACGACCTCTACCGCTGGGGCCCCATCACCCACGCGCCGTCGCTGCTCGACGGCGACGGCGGCTTCCCGCGCACGGTGACCGACGTCTGGGACCACGCAGACCTGGACGAGGTGCGACGTGAGTGCCGGGCTCAGGTCGAGCGGGCCATCTACTGGGGTTTCGACGTCAGCCATCTCGACTCGCACATGGGCACGCTGCAGCTGCGGCCCGAGTTCTTCGACGTCTATCTGGAGCTGGCGGTCGACTTCTCGCTCCCCATCCGGCTGTCGGGAGCGTCTAGCGAGGGGCACATCGGGTTCCCGTTCCGGCGGCTGGCGGCCGAGGAGGGCGTCGTCTTTCCCGACCACCTCGTCGTGGTCAACGCGGTGGGGAGCCGTCGGGCCCTCGAGCGGGCCCTGCTCGATCTTCCCCCGGGCGTCACCGAGGTCTACGCCCATCCGGCGGTGGACACCGGAGAGCTGCGGGCCCTCAGCCCCGACTGGTCGGGCCGGGTCGACGACCACGACCTGCTGACCAACGACCACTCGCTGCCGGCCCTGGCCGCCCGGGCGGGAGCCACCCTGATCGGGTATCGGGCCCTGCACCAGCTGATGCGCAGCTGAGCTGAGAGCTGGCCCGGGACGCCGGCGCGCTAGCTCAGGGTGCCCGACACGACCGCAGGGTTGGTCGTCGACGTCACCCCGCCGAACGGCTCGACGGTGACGACCAGGGTCGACCCCCCGCTCGGCGAGCCAAGGCTGAATGCCGCCTGTTGCGGGTCGGCGCCCAGGACCCCGAGGGAGACCTGGCGGGTCCCCGTGACCGCCCACAGCTGGTAGGTCTGACCTGACGACAGTGGGCGGAGGTCCACCCTCACCAGGTAGCCGGTGCCGCTGGGTAGGACCACGCCCTGTACCGACTGGTTGCCCTGGGTGGCGCGTAGGTCGAGGCGCCGGGCCTGGGGATCGAGCACGGCTGCCGTCGCCGCCTGCGAGAGCCCGTGGCCCGGATTGGCCTGGGCCAGGCTGTTGACCCGGTTGTCCAGCCGATTCACTTGGAAGGCGAGCAGGCCGATGACGACGGCCGCGACGGCGGCGACCGCAGCCAGGCCCGCCGCCAGGCGTCGTCGGACCGTCCGCCGCGGTGGAGACAGCTCGGAGACAGGGGCGAGGCCCAGGTCCGGGGGCGCCTCTTCCAGGTTGGCTGCGATCCGATCCCAGAGCCGCTCCGGCGCCTGGGTCCCGACGTTGCCGAGCAGGGCGGCCACCTCCCGGTGCTCGGCGACCTCGGCCCGGCACCGCGGGCACTCGAGCAGGTGGAGCTCGATCGCCTCGGCCTCGGGTCCGTCGACGGCATCGAGGGCGTAGGACCCGAGCAGGGCTTCCAGCTCGGCGTGGCTGAGGTGGCGGGGCACGTCGCCCTCCGGTGTGCTCATGAGCCGGCCACACCGCTGTCGGCCAGACCGGAGCGCATCCGCTTGAGGCCGGCGCGGATGCGACTCTTGACCGTTCCCTCGGGCTGATCGAGCAGGACGGCGACCTCCCGGTAGGTGTGGCCCCCGAAGTAGGCCAGCTCTATCGCCCGGCGCTCGTCCTCGGGGAGGTCCGACATCGCCTCCTTGACGTGGTCGGCGACCGACAGGTCCCACACCTCGTGCTCGAGGTCATAGCCCGCGGTGGCCGTTCGCCTCGCCTCCCGCTCCTCTCGCCGACGGCGCGACGACTCTGCCCGCAGCAGGTCGACGGCGCGGCCGTGGGCCTGGGCGAGCAGGAACGAGCGCAGTGACCCTCGCTCGGGATCGAACTTCTCGGGTCGGTGCCACAGGCGGAGGAACACCTCCTGGATAACCTCCTCGGCCGCGCTCACCTCCCCCAGGACTCGTCGGGCCAGGGCGAAGACGGCGCCGGCATGGCGTCGATAGGCCTCGGCGAGGGCGTCCTCGCGCCACCTCCCGATGGCGACGACGAGCGTGGCGTCGCTGGCCTCGTTCATGTCGTACGGCTTCGTGATCGTTGTTCGAGGCTGACGGTCGACACGGATGACACTGGTGGCGCCGGGCCCCCGTGGTCTAGAACGGACGTCAAAGGTCGTAGCGACCGGGCGGAAGGAAAGGAGCGGACGGTGCGACATTTCACGAAGGCAACCAGCGCGGCGGTCATCGGGCTGGCTGCAGGGCTGAGCGCCTGCGGCGGCGGCAGCAGCACGTCGAGCAGCACGACCACCAGCACAACGAGCGCGGCCAGCACGAGCACGACCAGCTCGAGCACCACAGCCACAACGGGCGGCGGCGGAGCGTCCGCGACGTCGATCAACATCCAGAACTTCGCCTTCCAGCCCGCCAGCACGACCGTGAAGGCGGGCGCCAGGATCACAGTCAAGAACAGTGACAGCGTGGCTCACACCGTCACGGCCGACAACAATGCCTTCAACACCGGCGATATCAGCGCCAGCGGGACCAAGACCTTCACCGCGCCCAGCAACCCGGGCTCGTTCCCGTACCACTGCTCGATCCACCCGTTCATGCACGGGACGCTCACCGTGACAAGCTAGGAACGGCAGAAGGGGCGCCCTGAGAGGGCGCCCCTTCTATGTCCGGATCAGGTTTGGCTTAAAAGTCGGTGATGCCCTCGATCTGGGTCTGGAGCTGCTTGTACTCCGGAGCGTTGGTAAGCGGCAGCAGCGACATGAGCTTGGCCATGTTGCCCGTCACCTTGACCCGGCCCTGCATGAACGCAGCGTTGGCGTCCAGCTCGCCCTTCTGGATCTTCTGGGCGTCCTCATAGGTCTGGGTCAGGGTCACCTCGGCGTCGGGGAGATCGCCGACCTTGCTCTCCTTGAGCTTGCCGTTCTCGAGCAGCCAGTAGTAGTGGACGTCGCCGTCGGGTCCGCCCGTGACGACGTACTGCATGCGGGCAGACGCACCCGGTCGCTCGGGCTGGCTCTCGGCCAGCTTGCGCGTCTCATCGAGCCACTCCTGGCTCAGCCACTTCGACATGATGATCGCTTCCCCTCGCTCTGGTTGTATCGCGCTATAGACGACCGGATGCTACCGGCTGACGCGATCCCTGATCCCGGCGAACAGGTCGTCCTCGGCCTCGGCCGGGGATCCGCCGTTGTCTCCGTCGACGAGCGAGCGAGCCAGGACGTATTCATCGAAGGGATGTATGGTCCGGGCCACCTCGGGCGGCA
Source organism: Acidimicrobiales bacterium (assembly GCA_036491125.1). NCBI lineage: Bacteria > Bacillati > Actinomycetota > Acidimicrobiia > Acidimicrobiales > Acidimicrobiales bacterium. The sequence goes on from DASXCO010000017.1 coordinate 28,531, forward strand.
GGCCGAACCAGAACGGGGAGGTCGGATCTACCTGGGTGGCGTGGGCCAGGAGCGCCTCGGGACGCACGTCGGCCTGCTCGGAGACGTCGATGCTGGTGGTGATGTGCTGCTCCGGGCGTTCTCCGTCCGTCCACTCCTTCGGGAAGGGCGATTCGAGGCCCAGCTCCAGGAACTTCTCGTGGGTGGCCAGGACGCGGGCCCGGGACCAGACCGTGTAATAGAGCTTGAGCGCTTGCCACGCCGGGTCGGGGCCCGGGTAGGCCTCGGGGTCAGCGGCTGCCTCGAAGGCGGCCACGCTGATGTCGTGGACCCGGATGTGGTCGGGGTGGGGATAGCCCCGGTGATCGTCACCGTAGGTCACCACGACCTGGGGACGAACCCGGCGGATCACCGCCACCAGACGCCCGACCGCCTCGTCGAACGGCGCCTGCACGAACGATCGGGGATCTTCGTTCTCGGGTGTGCCAGGCATGCCCGAGTCCCGGTAACCCAGGAGGACGACCTCGTCGTAGCCGATGATCTCCGTCGACTTGCGCAGCTCCTCCATGCGGATCTCCGGCAGGCGGTCGCGCACCTCGGGCCGATCCATGGCCGGATTGAGGATGTCGCCCGACTCACCACCGGTGCAGCACACCAGCACCGTGCGGGCGCCCTCCTGGTGGTACAGGGCGACCGTCCCCGCGCCCTTCGAGGCCTCGTCGTCGGGATGGGCGTGCACGGTCAGCAGGCACAGCGGCGCATCCATGTGCGTACGCTATTCGGCTCGACTCCCGGTGCCGGTCGCATCGGGCCGGCGGGCGGCGGCTTCCGAGCCGGTTCTCGCTGCGCGACGATCGGCCGGTGGAGCACCCCGTGGCCGACTCTGGCCCCCCGCCATGGGCCGCGCACCTTCCGGTAGGGCTGGACCCGACCCAGGTCGACCTGTTCGGAGATGGGAGCCTGGTCCGGGCCTGGACCCGGCGATGGACCGAGGACCCTGATCGGCCCACGCTCTGGGACGATCAGCGCGGGTGGCGCACGGCGGGCCAGCTGGAGCGGTCGAGCCGCCTGGCCGCCACCCGCCTGCACCGCGCCGGCCTCCGCCCCGGTGACCGGGTCCTCCTGAGCGCGCCGGCCTCTACGGCCCTCGTCGAGGCCTATCTCGGTGCCCTTCGGCTCGGCGCGGCCGTGGTCCCGCTCAACACGGCCTACCGCCAGCGCGAGGTCGCCCACATCGCGCTCGACGCCGAACCACGGGCTGCGGTGGTGGACGACCCCGAGCGGGCCGCATGGATCCGCCAGGCGGCCGGCGACGTGATCGTGGTCGCTCCGGACGTCGACCTGCCCGATGGCCCGGTGCCCGATCTCGACGCCGTTGGCCCCGACGACCCCGCCCTGGTCTGCTACACGTCGGGTACGACCGGTGCGCCGAAAGGCGCCCTCTTGCGCCATGGCAACCTCCTGGCCAGCGCCGAGGGGCTCCGGCTGGCGTGGCGGTGGACCGAGCAGGATCGCCTCGTCCTGGCCCTCCCGCTGTTTCACCTGCACGGGCTCGGCGTGGGGCTCCACGGGACCTTGTTGGCCGGCGCGTCGGCGATCCTCCTCCCCCGCTTCGAGGTCGACACGGTGCTCGACGCCAGCCTCCGGCATCAGGCCACCCTGTTCTTCGGCGTACCGACCATGTACTCCCGGCTGGCGGCCTCGGCGCGGCTCGGGGAGCTGGGCCGGCTGCGGCTGTGCGTGTCGGGCTCGGCGCCACTGTCGCCCACCGTCTTCGAACGGGTGGCTGCGGGGTCTGGCCAGCGGGTGCTCGAACGCTACGGCATGACCGAGACCCTGATGAACGTCTCGAACCCCTACGACGGGGAGCGCCGACCCGGCACCGTGGGCTTTCCTCTGCCCGCCGTCGACGTGCGCCTGGCCGCTCACCCGCGGGGCGAGATCCTCGTCAAGGGCCCCAACGTCTTCAGCGGTTACTGGCGGTCCGAGGCGGCGACGGCCGCCGTGTTCGACGACCACGGCTGGTTCCACACCGGCGACGTCGGCGAGCTCGACGAGACGGGCTACCTGCAGATCGTCGGACGGAGCCGGGAGCTGATCATCACCGGCGGCTTCAACGTCTACCCCCGCGAGGTCGAGGAGGTGCTCCTCCTGCACCCGGGTGTCGCCGAGGCCGCCGTCGTCGGCACGCCGTCGGAAGAATGGGGCGAGGTCGTGACCGCGTATGTCGTGGCCGGTCACCCCAGACCCGGCACCGAGGAGGTCCTCGAGCTGGCGGCCGAGCGCCTGGCCCCCTTCAAGCGCCCCCGGGTGCTGCGATTCGTCGACTCCCTCCCGAGGAACGCCCTAGGGAAGGTCCAGCGGGACGAGCTGACACGCGACTGAGCCCCGCCCGTCTCGGCGGGCAGCTGGCGAAGCGCGGCCTCGCGGTGCTCAGTCGGGGGCCGTGGCCGCGATGCCGTGGCCCTGGCTCGGGTTGACCACCCAGGCGTAAGCCTCGGCCAACTGCAGCAGCGACCTTGGGCTGCCCGCGTTCTCCGCCCACCCGGTGATCTGGGCGAGCAACGCCTTCTCCGCCGCTTTCACCGCTGCGGCTCTGTCATCGTCATCCGCGTACGCCATGGCGGCGAAGGTAGCCGGCCGAGGCACCAGCCAGGCCGGCCGGTGTCGGGAGGTGGTCGACTCGGTCTAGACCCGAGGCGGGATCAGAACACCCGCGTCGCCAACAGGATCCCCAGCAAGACGAGCACGACGCCCGCAACCGGGAAAACCCATGTCATCTCGGACGTGGTCGTCGAGACGGCGGCCGAACCGCGGCGGGAGGCGACGCTCGATCGGGCCACCCGGGCGAAGGCCAGCCCGACGCCCACGACGATGAGGACGATACCCAGGAGGATGTGCTTCATAGGAGGCGGACTCTAGACCCGCTGCGGACCCCCGGTGAAAGCCGTCCGGACGTCGATTGTCCGAAAAGTACTAGTACGCAGGGACTAAACCCCTGACGGCGAATCTCTGGTCTGGTTGTCGTCGGTGACTGGATCCAGGGGGCTCCGTTGCGCACCAGGAGATCTGCCAGGGGGTTCCCTTCGGGCGACGCCTCCGCGGGTGGACCCCGGTGACGGATCTCCGCTTCGAGGACTGCGCCGCGCCCCGGTCGGTGCGGCGGGCGGAGGCGATCGAGCGGGCGACATCCTCTCCGCTCTTCTTCGTGCGGGCTGTGGCCCGAGCCCTCCTCGCTGTCGATGCCGGCCTCCTGCCGACCAGGCGGCGGGCGCGACGGGCCGGCCGCACTGTGGGGCGGCTGGCGACGCTCCTGGCTCTGCCGGTCACGCTCCCCCAACGCGGACTGGCCCGCTTCGTCTCGACCCCTCGAGCGCCAGCGGCGGCGCCCGAGTCGGTACCTCCCGAACCCCTCGGACCACAGCCGGTCCCGACCCCTCGAGGTGCGCCGGAGGTCGTCGAGCGCCTCAGGTCCCGAGCCCGGGTGCTCGGAACCCCGGCCACGGCCTCGGCCGTCCTCGCCGATCTGACCTGGCCCGCCCGCTCGCTCGTGCCTCGCCATCCCGTCACCGCAGGCGTCGCCACCCTGCGGCGCCTGCCCGTCGCTCTGGCGGAGGCCAGGCGGGCACCGGTCACGCTGGCCAAGCTGGCGCTGGCCAGCTCGATGACCCTCACGATCCTCGGTGGCAGCGCCGCGGCCGCAGCCCACTCCAGTGGTGGGGCGGGAGGCATCGCCGGCCAGGTGCGCTCGGCCCTCCCCGGGACTTCGGGCGCCACCCTCGCCGGGGCCCACCCGGAGGTGGCCGGCAAGGCCGCTCCAGGTCACGGGGCGGTTGCGAGCAGCGCTGGGCGCGGCCCGGTCACCGGGACCATCCCTCCGACCACTGCGCCAGTTCCCACCGGCCCCCCCGTTGTCCCGACCCTGCGGGGCGGGCTGCCACCGGGCAAGGGCATGTGGCTCTTCGAGCCCGAGAAGGTCGAGGGTGGCAACGTGTCCGCCATCGTGGCCAAGTCCGTGGCCACGGGACTCCACTACCTCTACGTCCATGTGGGTTCGAGCACCGGGGGCTTCTTCGGCCAGGGCTTCCTCGATCAGCTCCTGCCAGCGGCCCACGCCGCCCACATCCGCGTCTACGGATGGGACTTCCCGTACTTCACCCCTCCCCAGGCCGACGTGAGCCGGGCGGTGGCCGAGATCAACTACCGGACGCCGAGCGGTGACCGGATCGACGGCTTTGCCGGCGACATCGAGCCGGAGCCGGGCGTCAACCTCTCGGCCGCCACGGCCGGTGCCTACTCGTCGGGCCTGCGCGCCGCGGTGGGTCCCGCCTATCCGCTCATCGGCGTGGTGCCCCGTCCGAACGGCACCGGATATCCGTTCAGCGCGGTCATGTCGCACTTCGACGCCGTCGCCGTGATGGACTACTGGCTCGATCGCGAGCCCGGAGCCGACATCGCCGGAGCCGACGCCAACCTGGGCGGCCTGAGCGTGCCCATGATCCCCATCGGTCAGGCCTACAACGGGGCGGAGGAGGGCGTGCCTGGCAACCCCTCAGCCGCCGCCATCCTGCGCTTCATGCAGGTGGCCGAGCAGACCGGCGCGGTAGGGGTGTCGTTCTGGTCCTGGCAGGACACCACGCCGGAGGAATGGGATGCCATCCGCGGCGCCCCGCAGTTCAGCCTGCCCACCGCGCCCGCGCCGATGACCCAGGGCCAGATCCGCACCTGGCAGGTGCTGGTCAACAGCCTGGGCTTTCCCACCCCTCCCACCGGGGTGTGGGACCAGTCGAGCGTGACGGCCGTCTCCAACTATCAGCGCGCCGCCCACCTGCCCGTCACCGGGGTGGTGGACGATGCGACGAAGGCCGTCATCCTCACCCCGTTCCCTCCACCCATCCAGCCCCCACCAGCGCCGGCACCGGCGCCCCCACCCGCACCGGCCCCCGCACCTGCGCCCGCACCCGCACCGACCCCGCCACTGCCGCCCAACCCGCTCCTCCCGTTCCTCTCTGGCTCGCAGGGCATGGGCACGACGACGACGGCACCCGCCCACTGATCCCATTCGGCCTGGCGTCGCGGTGGCGAGCGTCACCGTCTCCGGCGCTCGACCCCGGGTAGAACAGGTTCCGTGGCGTGGCGGCTTGGGGACCAGGACGGGAAATGGATGGTGCCCACGGGTAGAGAGCTCGAGCTACCCGGTCGGGGGACGACGTTCGTCCGTGAGGTCATCGGGCCCCGACGAGCACCCACCGTGATCCTGCTGCATGGCCTGGCGGCGACTGGCGGCCTCAATTGGTTCGCCGCCTTTGGTCCTCTCGCTCAGCAGTTCCGGGTCGTGGCCATCGACCACCGGGGGCACGGGCGCGGCCTGCGATCTCCGGCGCCGTTCAGCCTGGACGACTGCGCCGACGACGTCGTGGCCGTGGCCGACCAGCTGGGCATCGACACCTTCATCCCGGTCGGGTACTCGATGGGCGGGCCGATCGCCCAGCTCGTCTGGCGACGACACCCAGAGCGGGTCGACGGCCTGGTGCTGTGCGCGACGAGCCGGGACTTTCGGGGCCGCTGGCACGAGCGGTTGCAGTTCGCCGGCCTCGGGCTGGTGGTGACCGGCCTTCGGCTCGCTCCCCTGCCCGCCCTGGAGCGACTGGCCGAGCAACTCCCCGAAGAGCTGGCCGACGTCGCCAGCCGGCGCTGGGCCCTCGACGAGCTGCGCCGCCACGACGTCCGCTGCGTGCTGGAAGCGGCGGAGACCCTGGGCCGCTTCAGCTCCAGGGACTGGATCGTCGACGTCGACGTGCCCGTGTCCGTCGTCGTCACCTCCCAGGACCGCCTGGTCCCGCCGAGACGGCAGGTGAAGCTGGCGTCTTCGATTCCGACAGCCGTCATGCACGTGGTCGACGGCACCCACCTCGCGGCCGGCACCGACCCCGACGGGTTCGCAGCGACGCTCGCCGATGCCAGTCGCCAGGTCGCCGCCCGGGCCGCCAAGCGCCCACAGGCTCGCGGGCGCAGAGGTGCGGTCGTCCTGTCACCGGTGGCGCGCTGGCTGGCGGCCACCCGTCGCCGCTGGAGGCTCCGGCGCTCTGCCCCAGCTCGTCGCTGGGGGCGCCGCGTTACTGGCTGACGGCCTTGGCCTTCAGCCGCTCGAACTCCTCGTCCGAGATCACGCCGCGGTCCTTGAGGTCGGCCAGGCGGCTCAGCTCGTCGGCGGTCGACCGACCGTTGCCGCTGGTGCCGGCAGCCTGCTGCACGTACTGACGGAACGCCTGGTCCTGAGACTGGGCGGCCTCGACGGCGCGCTCGTGCATCTTCCCGCCGCGGAGCAACAGGTAGGCGAAGACACCGAGGTACGGAATGAGCACCACCAACAGGACCCACACCATCTTGCCGACGCCCGTGAGGTCCTTGCTGCGAAAGATGTCGACGAACACCGTGATGGCCAACCAGATCCAGATGATCCAGAAAAAGAAGACCAGGAATGACCAGAACACCTGGCCGTCACCGAAAGTTGCCAGCACCGGGATCCCCCTTGAATATTGCCGCCGGGTCGGTTTGCCCCGTGGTCAGGGCAAGGCGAAGACCAACCCGGATGCAGTGTGACACGGGGACAGACGGCCCGCTCAGGCTTCTCCGAGATCACCAGCCGCCGGGTCTGTTTCTCCCCTACTTCGACCTGGGGATGTCCTTCCAGGGCAGGTCCCGGTCGACCGACGGCTCCTTGGGCAGGCCGAGCACCCGCTCGCCGAGGATGTTGCGCATGATCTCCGAGGTCCCGCCCTCGATGGTGTTGGCGCGCGACCGGAGGAAGCCCCGCACTGTCGACCCCGCCTGCTCGTCCGAGAGCGGCCACGCCATCGCCCTGGCGCCCAGGATCTCGACGGCGAGATCCTGCACCCGCTGGTTGTGCTCAGCGGCGAAGAGCTTGGTGATCGAGCCCTCGGGCCCGGGCTGGCGGCCCGCACGGCGGGCCGCCGCCGCCCGGAAGTTCGTCATCTTCACCACCCGGCTCTCGATGACCGCCTGCATGAGGCGCTGACGGAGAATCGGGTCGTCCCAACGGCCCTGCGTACGGGCCACGCCCACGAGGCCGTCGACGGGTCCGCCTCCGACGCTCTCCCCGCTGGCGCTGCCCGCGCCCGAGAGGGCGACACGCTCGTTCATGAGCGTCGTCGTGGCCACCGCCCATCCCTCGCCCACGGGCCCCACGCGCGCCGTGTCAGGTATGCGGACCTCGGAGAAGAAGACCTCGTTGAACTCGGCGTCGCCGGTCATCTGCCGGAGGGGTCGTACCTCCACCCCGGGCGCCTTCATGTCGACGATGAAGTAGGTGAGGCCCTTGTGCTTGGGCTGATCAGGGTCGCTGCGGGCCACCAGCATGCCGAACGAGGCGATGTGGGCGAGGGTCGTCCACACCTTCTGTCCGGTGACGACCCACTCGTCGCCGTCCCGTACCGCCCGCGTGGACAGTCCGGCCACGTCGGAGCCGGCGCTGGGCTCGCTGAACAGCTGGCACCAGATCTCGCGGTGCTGGGCCATGGGGGCGAGGTACCGCTGACGCTGCTCCTCGGTGCCCCACTGCATGATCGTCGGTCCGCCCATGCCGATGCCGATGACGTTGAACGACCGGGGGACCTTGAAGCGCGTCAGCTCCTCGTTCACGATCCTCGCCTGCCCCGACTCCAGCCCGGCACCGCTGTACTCGCGGGGCCAGGTCGGCGTGGCCCAGCCGGCTTCACCGAGGCGGGCGCACCACTCGTCGTAGTCGACGAGCGAGCGGGCCCGATGGAGCTTGGCTGCGTCGCCGGTGTCGATGGCCTCGACCCACTGGGGAGGCAGGTTCTGCCTGAGCCACTCCACTACGGCCTGTCGGACCTCTTCGTCGGTGCGGGCGAGCTCGGTGACAGCCATACCTCCACCCTACTTGACCGTGTGGTCAAGTAGCACAGGCCGACAGTACGGTGGCGCCGTGGGAGCCCTGGACGACGACGTCAGCCTCGAACCCGCCGACCCTGGTCGCTGGCATGGCCGGCTGAGCGACCGGTGGAACATCGGGATCGGGATCAACGGGGGCTACCTTGCGAGCTTCGTCCTCAGCGCGCTGCGGGCCGAGTCTCCCGCTCCCGATCCGCTCACCATGACCGTTCACTACGTGCAGCGTCCGGTGCCGGGTCCCGCGGTGATCACGACCGAGGTCGTCCATGTCGGTCGGACGCACGCGACGGTGACCGCCCGTCTCGAGCAGGGCTCGGTCGCTGTGGCCGCCGCCCTGGCCACCTTCGGGCACTTGCGGGCACCGACACCGGTCGACTTCCAACCCCCGATGCCGGACGCACCCGATCCGGAGGTCTGTGGGGAGTTGGACCAACCGTCGGCACCGGACATGTCGCTGTTGGACCGCTTCCGGTACCGGGTGGCCTCGCCCGAAGATCGATTCGGCCAGAGGTCGGCTCCGGGGCCGGCGCGCTCGGGGGGCTGGATCAAGCTGGTGGACCGAGACCTCGACGCCTTGGCGGTGCCGCTCGTGATGGACTCGTGGCCGCCGGCCATCTTCTCCACCTTCCTCGGTGGCGGTGCCCCGACCATCGAGCTGACCGTCTACTGGCGAGCCCGCCCCCAGACCACCTGGCACCTCGCCAGCTTCACCTCGAGCGTGCTCGCCGGCGGCTACGTGGAGGAGGACGGCGAGCTGTGGGGTCAGGATGGCCGGTTGGTGGCGCAGAGCCGACAACTCGCCCGCTTCGTGCCGCCGGGCTGAGGCGGAATCGGAGCCGGGACGTCAACACGGCCCGCGCCCACTCGACGCCCGGCGCGGCTCACGCCTGATGGCGCAGATCGGCCCTGGCCCGGTCGACCACGGCGTCGAAGAGCGCCTGCTGGGTCGGATCCGTGGCCGCCGTCCGTTCGGGGTGCCACTGCACGCCGAGCGCCCACCGCGGACGCCCGCCGTCGTCGGTCGCCTGCCCGACGGCCTCGACGGCTTCGACCAACCCGTCCGCGCTCCAACCCACTGCGGCCAGGCCGGCTCCGAGTCGGTCGATGCCCTGATGATGCTGGGAGTTGCAGGCGGCGAGAGCAGGACCGCAGATCCCGGCCAGCGTCGTCCCCGCGGCGACGCGCACGGGATGGTCGACGGGGTCGCCGACGGGCGCCTGCCCGTGCTCGGCCATCGAAGCCACGTCGGGGAGGTGCTGATGGAGCGTTCCGCCCAGGGCCACGTTGAGGACCTGGACCCCGCGGCAGATAGCCAGGGTGGGCAGCCCGGTGCGGAGCGCCTCCTCGGCGAGCGAGAGCTCGAGCTCGTCACGATCGGGCTCGAGGTAGTCGGCGGGATGGGGTTGGCGCCCGTAGCGGTGGGCCTCGATGTCGCCCCCGCCGATGAGGAGGAGGGCGTCGAACGGAGCCAGGATCTCCGAGGGTGGCGCCCCGTCCGGAGCCGCCAGCGCCACGGGACGGGCACCCGCTCGCGACAGGGCGCCCAGATACTGGTCGGGAACGGCGTGACTGGCGTCGGCCCATCCCCGTACCCGCCCGGCAGCGAGCCGGACGGCGGGAACAGCGACGAGCGGCCTCGGCACGGTGTCGAGCTCCGTCGTCCTCAGCCGGGCCGGGAGGCGTAGGGGTCCCACGCAGGCGCGGCGGTGGCCAGGAAGCGCTCCACCATCGCCCGCAGGCGGGTCGGATCGATGTCACTCTCGTGCCCCTCGGCGAGCCGCAGGGAGGGCACCAGGGCAGCCACGCCGTCGAAGGACCAACGTGCTCCATTTCGCTCCGCGCCCTGGAGCTCCTCGGCCAAAGGACCGAGATCGACTCGCGGCAGTGGACGGCGGGACACGTACTTCACCCACGACTCGTAGCGGAACACGAGCTCGTGACGGCGGCCGTGGATCATGAGGATGCGCAGCGCCCTCGTCGCGTTGTTGATCGCCGCCGGATGGAAGGCCGTGTCCTGTCGGGAGCTGAACCGGGTGGCCAGGGCGGCCCGCCGGTCGGTCGGCACCCGCACCACGGCCAGATCGAGCTCTGGGACCTCGTCGATGGTGACGTCGCCGGCCGACAGGGCGTCCTCGGCTGAGGTCAGCGCAGCGTCCTCCTCCTCCCAGAGCGGCCGGTGGGCCTCGACGTCGTCCACCAGCTCGGGCAGCCTTCCCAGCAGCTCCTCGTAGAGCCCGGCGCAGAGATCGGGGTAGGGCGCCTCGAACAGGCGAGCCCCGAGCGGCGATCGTTCGGGATCGGCCAGTGCCGCCAGGGCGAAGCTGACCCGCCCCGCGTCGCGATCGGCGAAGGTGGCGAAGTCGCCGGCGGCGGCGACGTCCTCCAGGACGGCTCGACGGGCGCGGGCCTCGTCCGGCGCCACCAGGGCGTAGACCGAGACGAGCCCGTCCTGGTCGAAGTGGTCGTTGGAGACCGCCTCCGGGGCCGGCCAGTCATCGAGGCTGTCCAGGAAGCGGAAGGCGATGCGCGCCGAGGTGTCCTCGGCCAGAGCGGGAGGCGTAGGGCTCGCCGGCCAGTGGGACAACGTGAGCACGGTGTTCGGCAGGGCTGCGCCGTCGGCGATCACGTGCGGCCGTTCGGCGAGCAGGTCGGCGGGGGTGAAGCGCAACGGCTACTCAGCCGCCAAGCCGTCGATCTCCCGCGCCATGTCGAGGTCGGCTTGCGTCAGCCCGCCGGCGGAATGGGTCGACAGACGAAGGGTCACCGTGTTCCAGCGGATGTCGATGTCGGGGTGATGGTTGGCCGCCTCGGCCCGCGCGGCCACGGCGTTGACGAACACCATGGCGGCGGCGAAGTCGCGGCTCTTGTGCTCCTTCACCAGCTCGTCACCCTCACGTTCCCACTGCAGGCCGGCCAGCGCTGCCGAGATGGCGTCATCATCGAGGAGGGACATGGCCGACAGGCTATCGCCGGGTCTCGCCGATCCCTGCCGGCGGCGCGTCGATCAGACGATGCTGAAGCCCGCCTCCCCGCCGGGCTCCTCGTCGAGGACCTCGATGCCCGTGACCCGTGCCGACGGCGGGCCCGTCCGGCACCATGACACGAGCCCGGCGACCGCGTCCGGCTCGCCCTCGAACACCGCCTCCACCCGTCCGTCGGGCCGGTTGCGCACCCAGCCGGCCACGCCGGCGCCGACCGCCTCGCGCCGACAGTCGTCGCGAAAAAACACTCCCTGGACTGTTCCGGACACCAGGACCCGGCGCCTGACCCTCACCGGCGCGCGGTGTGCTACAGGTCGGCGGTCGCCCGGTCCAGGTACTTGGCGAACCGGCGGGTCGCGTCCTCCCGGCGGGTGGGCACGTGCTCGGTCGGCACGTCGACGGGCTTGTAGCCCTTGAGCACCTGTCGGGCGACGGTCACCCGATGCACCTCGTCGGGTCCGTCGTAGATGCGAGCAGCTCGGGCGGCCCGGTACATGTGCTCGAGCGGGAGGTCGGTCGAGAACCCCAGCGAGCCGTGGACCTGGATGGCGCGGTCGATCACGTTGTAGAGCACCTGGGCCCCGTAGTACTTGATCATGGCGATCTCGACCCGGGCGGCCGCCGGTCCCGATGCATCCATCTTCCAGGCCGCGTGCAGCGTCATGAGGCGGGCGGCGGTCATCTCCGCGAGGGAGTCGGCCACCCAGTTCTGGATCGTCTGCTTCTCCGACAGGTGCGAACCGTGGGTGTAGCGCGACACCGCCCGCTCGCACATCATGTCGAAGGCCCGGCGGGACTGCCCGAGCCACCGCATGCAGTGGTGGATGCGTCCTGGCCCGAGGCGCTTCTGGGCCAGCACGAAGCCCTCGCCCTCGTTGCCGACCAGGTTCTCCGCCGGGACCCGTACGTCGCGGTAGAGGACCTCGGCGTGCCCGCCGTAGAGACCGAAGCTCTCCTCGGGGTGCTCCATCGTCGGGATGTCCCGCACGATGTCCACTCCGGGCGTGTCGGCGGGGACGAGGATCATGGAGCTGCCCTGGTACGGATGGACGTCCGGATTGGTGACGGCCATGACGATGAGGAAGTCGGCGACCGAGGCGTTGGAGCTGAACCACTTGTGGCCGTTGATCACCCACTCGTCGCCGTCGCGCACGGCCGAGGTCCGCAGCAGCGTCGGATCGGCGCCCGCACCGGGCTCGGTCATGGAGAAGGAGCTGTGGAGGGCCCCGTCGAGCAGCGGTTTGAGCCACCGGTCGCGCTGTTCCTCCCGTCCGCTGGACTCGATGCCGACAGCCAGCAGCTCGGCGTTGCCCGAGTCCGGGGCGTTGTTGCCGAACACGAAGGGAGCGAAGGGCGACTGTCCGAGGATCTCGTGCATGAGGCCCAGCTTCACCTGGCCGAAACCACCACCACCGAGCTCGGGGGGCAGGTGCGAAGCCCACAGGCCTCGCTCCTTCACCTGCGCCTGGAGGGGCCGCACCGCCTCGATGAAGGCGTCGTGATCGAGGCTGATCGTCTCGAAGGGAAAGATCTCGTCGCGCACGAACGTGCGCATCCAGTCGAGCTGCCGCTCGAACTCCGGCTCGGTCGAGAAGTCCCAGGCCATCGTTCTCCTCCCTCGCAGGCGTCGAGGTCTCCTGCGTCGAGCAGCCTACTCAGGGGGTCGGCAGCGCACGGTCCCTCGGCTGTGGTCCTCGCTCAGCCGACTCGGCGTGAGCCCTCGACTGAGGGTCGCGTTGTCGTCATCAGCTGGCGCCGGGAGCGGATCCCCAGCTTGGCGTAGGCGTGCTGAAGATGCGTCTCGACGGTCCTCACCGAGATCGACAGCTGCTTGGCGATGGTCTCGTTGCTGGCGCCTCCGGTGGCCAGTCGCGCCACCCGCTCCTCCGACGGCGTGAGGGCCCGACGCCCACCGACGGGGCGGCGCCTACGGCCTCCGGCCGCTCCCAGCTCGCCCCTGGCTCCCGCCGCCAGCCACCCGGCGTTGAGGGCTTCGGCGCGTTCGACCGCTTCGGCGAGCACCGGCCTGGCTCGAGCCGGCTGACCGTGGTGACGCAGGAAGCTGCCGTAGTCGAGCAGGGTCCGGGCCCGCTCGATGGGCATGGGGAGTCCTTCGTGCAGGGCGAGGGCGGCTTCGTACTGAGCCTCGGCCTCATCGATGCGGCCCGTGCTCGTGAGCAGTGCGGCCCGACCCGTGGCAGCGGCAAGGAGGGGCCACCGGCACGGGAGGGTGCTGGCGGCGCGCTCCAGCCAGCGGATCAGGCGCCGGGCGTCTTTCACCCTGCCACAGAGGGCGTAGCTCGCCAGCGCGTCGCGCGCCCACGGGACGATGCACGGCTCACCGATGCCCATGGCGGTCGAGAGCTCCTCGACCCTGCCGTAGAGCTGACATGCCTCCTCGATGTCGCCCTCCCCGAGGTGCCGCGCGCCTCGCACGTGCCACAACCACAACAGCGCGTGTTGCTCTCCCCCGGCGATCGCTGCGGGCTCGGCCTGCGCGCAGCAGGCGTCGGCGTCCTCGAGCCGACCCAGCTGCAGCAGGATGTACGCGCGGCGGGCGAGAGCGAACGGGGTGTTGATCGGTTTGTCCCCCGCGCGTTCGCCGCCCCCGACGGCAACGCGGGCCTCATGCAGGCGCCCCAAGCGAGTCAGGCTGTCGGAGTGGATGATGCCGAGAGCGGCCAGGGCGGGCCCGTCACCGGTCTGCTCCGCATTCGAACGAGCCACCTCGACGACCCGCTCGGCCTCGGAGAAGCGCTCGGTCCAGGTGGCCACGCCGGCATACGAGGACAGCACGAAGTTTCTCCAGCGCCGACTCCTCGGACCGCTGAGCGCGGTGTTCTCGACGATCCGGACCTGCTGCTCGAGGGCGCTCACGCCGGATCCGTTGCCTGAACGCAGGCCGGCGAAGCCCCATGCCGCCTCGACGCGGTCGCGGAGCTCGTCGTTGACCCCGCTCACGAGGTGACGGGCCTGGACCGTGAGATCGAGGGCCCGCTGGGGACTATCGGTCGCCCAACAGGCAACGGCTCGATCGAGCAGCGTCTCGACCGCCAGCTCGGGATCCCCCTCCTCGCCGGTCGCGGAGGCTTCTCGGAAGCTGGCCTCCGCCCGCGCATGGGCGCCCATGCTGAAGTGCGCCCAGCCGATGAGGCGCAGCGCCCGCGATTGGAAGTGGTCGGTCATCGCGCTCGCCTCGGACATGACACCTTCGAGGACCGCAATCGCCTCGCGTGGCTGCCCGACGATAAGCAACGCCTCGGCGAGCGTGAGCCGCAGTGACACCTCGGCGTTACCCGCGGCCAGGTTGACCGCGGCGCCGAGGTGCTCGACGGCCGTGGACGCCGCGCCCGTCGCCAGCGCCGAACGGCCCAGCCGCTCGAACAGGGCGATCGCTTCGGGGTCACCGAACAGCTGCCCCCTGATGGCCTGCTCGGAGATCCCCGGCTCGTACAGGCCCCGCCGCGACAGGGCGCGAAACGCCCGTGCGTGAAGCTGGGCCCGCACCGGGGGCGCCATGCCGTCGTACAGCGCCTGTCGAAAGAGCGGGTGGGTCAGCTGGGCCAGCCCTTCGCCGGCGTCGATGGCCAGCCCGGAGTTCCACAGCGCCTCGAAGCAGCGCTCGGATTCGCGGTCGTCGATGCCAGCCACCTCTGCGGCCATGGATGGTCGGAAGCGCTCACCAAAGATGCTCGCGACCTCGAGCAAATGGAGCGCGACACGATCCACGCCGGCAAAGCGATACGGGGTGATCGTTCTGTCATCATGATCGGATATGACCGCGACACCTCCGTTGTCATCCGACCCTTGTCCGATCGTCCGCCCCAGCCGGTCGAGGAGAAACGGGTTGCCGGCGCACTGGCGGACCGCGGCGGTGGCAACCGGCACCGGCACCTCTCGCCCCGCCCGCTCAGCGACCAGAGCCTGAGCCCCTCGCTCGCCGAGCGGCTCCAGCCACCGGTAGCTCCCATGGCCGGCGCGCACCAGGCCCACGCACGCCTCCTTCGCCGCGGGTGGCCACGGTCGGAGCGCAGCGATCACCCCCAACGGCGCGGTGGCGATGCGACGGCAGATGAACCCGAGCAGATCGAGGGAGTCCCCATCGGCCCAGTGGCAATCGTCGAGCAGCAGCAACGACGGCTGTTCCAGCCGCTCGAGCCAACGAATGGCCTGGTGGACCTGCGACACTCGATCAGGTGAGGCGGTATCTCCCGGCCGCGCGTCATCGATCTCGTCCATCGCGCCCCGTACGAAGCCGAAGGGCTCGACGGCCTCGCCTGGCTCTCCGACCCTCGCACCGATCCGGACGTCATGCCCGGCGTTCTCACGGGCCAGGTCCAGGAGGGCGCTCTTGCCCAACCCGGCCTCACCGACGATGAAGAGCGAGTCGCCGCGGCCCTTCCTCGCCTCCTCGAGCAGGTGGGCGATCGCCGCCGTGGCTCCGTCCCGCTCCCAGATCCCGGGGGCTCGTTCGTCTTGTGATGCCGCCCCCAGGTGGTCACCGATGTATTGCGTGGATTCCACCTCCCCCCCGTGGAGATCCAGGTTGATTCCAATTGGCGGCGCCGCCGTCCATTTGGCCCTGATCTCCGCGTCCTCCCTCCAGCACTCATTGTTATGCCGGTGCTGTAACTTCTGCAACCGACGGTTTCCCCACGCTTCGGGGCGGAGTGGACCAATCGGGCGGGGGATAAAATCCGACGCGTGTCATCCCCCGCCTCCCCCTAGCCACCTGGTCAGGGCCTCTCCCGCGGCGTGAGAGAATCGCCCGATGGCCTCTGGAGTCGGCCTGTCCGTACTGGAGGTGACCGTCCAGTTCGGCGGCCTCACCGCCCTGGACGCCGTGTCTCTCGAAGTTGAGACGGGCGAGGTCGTCGGGGTCATCGGCCCCAACGGGGCGGGCAAGACGACCCTTTTCAACGTGATTTGCGGCTTTGTGCGACCGAGCCACGGACACCTCGAGTATCGCGGCCAGCGGATCCGCCCCCGCCCGTCCCGACTGCGCACCCTCGGCATCGCCCGGACCCTTCAGAGCGTCGGCCTCTGGCAGGGGTTGAGCGTCATCGAGAACGTCATGGTCGGGAGCTCGGGGGGACGGTGGGGGGGCTTCGCCTCTTCCCTGCTCGGACTCCCGCCTTCGGATCACCGCGACCGCGCCGTCCGCGCTAGGGCGATGGAGCTCTTGGACGAGCTCGGGATCGCTGAGACAGCAGACCGGTATCCGGGTGCGCTCGCCTATGCCGTCCAGAAACGGGTGGCACTGGCGCGAGCCCTGATGACCGAGCCCACACTGCTGTTGCTCGACGAGCCGGCGAGCGGCCTCTCCGATGCCGAGATGAAGACATTGGGCGATCGTCTGCGGGCTCTCGGCCAACGCATGGGCGTTCTCCTCGTCGAGCACCACATGGATCTCGTCATGTCGGTGTGCGACCGCATCGTGGTGCTCGACTTCGGCCGGGTCATCGCCACGGGCAGCCCCGAGCGGATCCGATCCGACCCGGCCGTCACCGAGGCCTACCTCGGCGAGGAGATCAGCGACGACAGCGCGTCCGACACCGCCACCAGGTCCGACGAGCATGCTTGAGATCCGCGATCTGTCGACGGCCTACGGCCCCGTCCTGGCCCTCGACAAAGTGTCGTTCGACGTCGCAGACGGCACCATCACCGCCGTCCTGGGGGCCAACGGGGCGGGAAAGACGACGCTGCTCCGCACCATCAGCGGCCTGGTACGCCCGAAAGAAGGGTCGGTGACCTACGGGGGCCGCGACCTCACCCGCATGAGCGTCGAGGACATCGTGCGCCTCGGCATCGCCCACGTCCCCGAGGGAAGGGGCGTGATCCAGGAGCTGACCGTCGAGGAGAACCTGCGACTCGGATCCCTGTGGAGACGCGACCGGGGTGACCGGTACCGCGCCCTCGACGAGGTCTACGAGCTCTTCCCGCCGCTGGCGGGGCGCCGGAGTCAATCGGCGTTCACACTCTCGGGCGGCGAGCGCCAGATGCTGGCCCTCGGCCGGGCCCTCATGGCCAGACCGCGGGCACTCCTCCTGGACGAGCCGTCACTGGGGCTGGCGCCGCTGGTGACCGCCCAGATCATGGGCCGCCTCCGCCAGCTGACCCAGGGGACCGAGATGACCATCCTGCTCGTCGAGCAGAACGCCCGCAGCGCCCTGTCGATCGCCGACCAGGCCGTGGTGCTGTCCCTCGGCCGAGTCGTGCTCCTCGACCAGGCCAGCGCCGTCGCCGGGAACGCCGAGCTCCGTCATCACTACCTCGGCTTCTGAGGGGGGATAAAGAAGACGACCGACCCGCGCCAGTGACTGGAGGCTGACATGCACCGTTTCGTGTCCTTCACCCTCGACGGGATCACGAACGGCATGATCTACGCCGCCGTCGCCATGGCCCTGGTGCTGATCTGGCGGGCCACCCGGATCGTCAACTTCGCCCAGGGGGCGATGGCCATGGTGACGACCTACGTGGCCGTCAGCCTCGTCGACCGGCACGTCTCCTACTGGTTCGCCTTCACGGTGGCGCTCGTCGCCGGGCTGGTGCTCGGGGCCCTGGTGGAGAGGACGCTCATCCGTCCCGTGGAGAACAAGTCGCCCCTCGTCCACATCATCGTCACCCTGGGCCTGCTCGTCGCCTTGGAGGCGGGTGCGGGGTTGATCTGGGGCGGACGGTTCCGGTCGTTCCCGGCTCCGTTCTCTATCGTCGGGCTCAAGGTGGGACGAAGCCAGATCGCGCTGTCGCCGTTCGACATCTTCACCATCGCTGCCGTGGTCGTCGTCATGGTCGGCTTGCTCGTGCTCTTCCATCGAACGGCGGTGGGACTGCGCATGCGGGCGGCCGCCTTCGAGCCCGAGGTGGCCCGACTCCTCGGGGTGCGCGTCGGACGGGTGCTCACCCTGGGCTGGGCCCTGGCGGCCCTGGCCGGCTCGCTGGCCGGCCTCCTGGTGGCGCCCAAGCTGTTCCTCTATCCCAACAACATGGACGCCGTCCTCGTCTTCGGGTTCACGGCCGCCATCCTGGGCGGCCTCGACAGCCCCGTCGGCGCCCTGGTGGGTGGGCTCGTCATCGGGCTCTCGCTGAGCTACGTCGGCGGCTACCTGGGCTCCGACACCGAGTCGATCGGCGCCTTCGTGATCCTGATCGTCGTCCTGATGGTCCGGCCCGGCGGCCTGTTCACCCGCGTCAACCCGAGGAGGGTGTGAGCCATGACGACACCCACGGACCGCCGCGCCGCCGCCCCGACGCCGGTGAACCGACGGCCACCCGACTGGCTGCGGCTGCCGCGTCAGACGCTTCTCCGCCACCTCCTGCTCGCCGTCGTCGTGGGCCTGTTGCTGTTCTGGCTCAGCGACAACGTCGGCGCCTTCACCGACCTCCAGCTCAGCAACGTGGCCGCCTACGCCATCGCCCTGGCGGGGCTCACCGTGCTGACGGGGCACAACGGCCAGCTCTCGCTCGGCCACGGTGCCTTCATCGCCATCGGCGCCTACAGCACCGGGCTGATCCTCGAGCACACCTCCCTGCCCATCATCGTCGTGATCCTCGCCGCCATGGGCGTGACGGCGGTCGCCGGCGCCATCGTCGGGATCGCCGCAGCCCGCCTGCGAGGTCCCTACCTGGCGGGCGCCACGCTGGCCCTGGCCGTCGCGCTCCCGTCGGTGGCCATCAAGTGGTCGTCGATATTCGGTGGCGAGCAGGGCATCACCGTGAATCCCCTGGCCCCTCCGACCTCGCTCGGCCTGGCCTTCCCACCGGAGCGCTGGGTCGCCTGGCTCGCCCTGTTGGCGGCCCTGATCGTGCTCGTGCTGCTCGCCAATCTTCTGCGGAGCCGGGTCGGACGTTCATTCCGGGCGGTGCGGGACGACGAGATCGCTGCGTCCCTGGCGGGGGTGCACGTCGCCCGGACCCAGGTGCTCGCCTTCGTCGTCAGCGCCGCCTGCGCCGGGGTGGCCGGAGCCTTCTTCGCCTTCAACGTGCAGCTCGTCGCGCCCGCCGGATTCCCGCTGACGCTGTCGATCGCCCTGGTGACGGGCATCGTCGTGGGCGGGATCGGGAGCCTCGTGGGCGCCGTGTGGGGCGGCATCCTGCTCGTGTACCTGAACCAGGAGGCCACCGACCTGGCCAAGCACTTCCACGTCTCGGCTGCGGCAGGCGCCAACGGGGCCCTGCTCGCCTACGGGGTGCTGCTGATCGCGGTGATGCTGGTCTTCCCCGACGGGATCCAGGGGGGAGTTCGCCGGCTGGTGAGGTTAGTAACGAGACAGTAACGGTGATATTACGATCAGGTGCCAGTGACAAACTGCCACTTGCCGGTGCGCAGCGCCGACGGGTCTCGCTGGTGAAAGAAGGGGCCATGAGCCAGACCGGTCAGGGTCGTGTTCGAGTCGGGTTCAGGCGAGCGATGGCACCAGTGGTGGTGGCGTGTGTCATCGCCCTCGTCGCCGCGGCCTGCGGGGGCGGGTCATCGAACTCCTCTACGTCCTCCTCGGGTGGCGGCGGCGCCAACACCGCCTCGGCCACGGGGATCACCGCCACCAACATCACCATCGGCAGCCACCAGCCCCTCACCGGGGTGGCCGCCCCCGGCTACGACGAGATCGCGCCGTCCTCGAAGGCGCTGTTCGACGACGTGAACGCCCACGGCGGCGTGAACGGCCGCAAGATCACGTACACCTACCAGGACGACGCCTACAACCCGACCCAGACCGCCACGGTCGTGCGCAGTCTCGTCCTCCAGGACAACGTCTTCGGCATCTTCAACGGGCTGGGCACGCCGACCCACCTCGCCGTGCAGCAGTTCCTCAACACCGAACGGGTGCCCGACCTGTTCGTGGCCTCGGGTTGCGACTGCTGGAACAACCCGAGCAAGTTCCCCTACACCTCCGGTTACCAGACCGACTACACCGTCGAGGGCAAGATCACCGGCCAGTACATCAAGAACAACTTCGCCGGGAAGAAGGTCGGCTACCTCTACCAGAACGATGACTTCGGCCAGGGCGGGGTCCAGGGCCTCGATCAGCAGATCCCCAAGTCGTCGGTCGTGAGCCGCCAGAACTACGTGCCGACCAACCTCGACGTCGGACCCCAGGTGGCCGCCCTCCAGTCTTCCGGTGCCGAGGTGGCCGTGCTCTACACCGTTCCTCCCTTCACCGCCCTCACCCTCGCGGCGGCGGCGAAGATCGGGTACCACCCGCAGTGGGTGACATCGAGCGTGAGCGCCGACCCGACCACGCTGAGCGGGCTGCTGAAGGGCTCGTCGATGCTCGAGGGGCTCGTCACGAGCTCGTACCTGCCCTCGACATCGGACACGTCCAACCCCTGGGTCCAGACCTTCAAGCGGATCCACGACCAGTACGTCCCCAACCTGCCCTTCGACGGCAACACGCTCTTCGGGATGGGGGTGGCGTACACATTCGTGAAGCTCATGCAGCAGGCCGGCACCAACCCGACCCGCCAGAGCGTCATCAGCGCCCTGAAGACCGCCAACCTGGCCGGCCCCGGCCTCGTCCCGCTCAACTACTCCTCCGCATCGGGCTACACGGGAGTGCAGATGGGCAGCATCCACGGGGGCCAGCTGACCTTGAGCGGCCCCCGCTACACGGCAACCGACAACGGGCCGATCGGGACCTTCAACGGCGCCCAGCCCGCCCCGCCACCCAACCTGTAGCCAAGCAGCTGCGTCTTCGCTGCTCCCGATCTGTGCGGGCCGGTCACCTCAGCGACGAATAGCTCGTCCGTCAGTTGGGTCAAAGAAATGAAGGCGTTCGCTCGCGACCCGCATCGAGATCGTCGTCCCGACCTCCACAGCGGTGCGGGGCCCAAAGCGTGCCGTGCCACCGACGCCCGCGAGGTGTGGGGCGATGTCGCTCGCGTCCTCGACCGCCGACCTCGTCCCCTCGACCTCGAAGATTGGAAGGCCGAGGTCGAAGTGGACGAGTGATTCGCTACCGAGCGACTCGACCAGCAGCACGTCGGCCTTCAGGCGATCACCCTCCGACCCTGACGCTCCATCCTCCTCACTCAGGTCCTCGGGGCGAATGCCCACGACGACGCGCCGGTCCTTGTAGGCCCGCAAGCCCGGACGCTCCGGCAGGGCCGTGGCGGGCAGGTCCAGGACCTGACCACCGAGGTCGATCGAGGCCTGACCGTCTCCCGACGTGACGAGGCTCCCTTCGTAGAGGTTCATCGAGGGCGATCCGATGAAGGCGCCGACGAAGAGGCTGTCCGGATCGTCGTAGAGGGCCTGAGGGCTGTCGACCTGCTCGAGGAGGCCGGCCCGCATGACCGCCACCCGGTCGCCCATCGTCATTGCCTCGGTCTGGTCGTGTGTGACATAGCAGGTCGTGACGCCCACCCTGCGCTGCAGCCGGGCCACCTCGGCCCGCATCTGCACCCTGAGCTTGGCGTCGAGGTTCGAGAGCGGCTCGTCCATGAGGAACACGCTCGGTTCGCGCACGATGGCGCGGCCCATGGCGACCCGCTGCCGCTGCCCACCCGACAACTGGCTCGGCTTGCGGTCGAGCAGCTGCTCCAGGCCCAGGAGCTTCCCAGCCTCGCTCACCCGCCGGTGGATCTCTTCCTTCGGCACATGGTGGAGCTGTAGGGGGAACCCGATATTCGCGCCCACCGTCATGTGCGGGTAGAGGGCATAGTTCTGAAAGACCATGGCGATGTCACGGTCCTTCGGAGCCAGCTCGGTGACGGTCCTGTCCCCGATCCGGATGGCGCCCGAGGTGACCTCCTCCAAGCCGGCGACCATCCGTAGAGCCGTGGTCTTGCCGCATCCGGACGGACCGACCAGGACCATGAACTCGCCGTCCTCGATCGAGAGACTGAGATCGGAGACGGCGTGTGTGCCATTCGGGTACACCTTCGACACGCGATCCAACTGCACCACGCTCATGTCGCGGACCTCCTGGCTGACACGGGCTGTCGCGGGCTCACCTGAGCGCTCCTGCCGTCAGGCCCGAGACGATTCGTCGTTGGGCGAACAGCACGAGGAGAGCGATGGGAACGGTGACGATGACCACCGCTGCGTCGATTCTGTTGTACATGACCTGGAATGCGTTCTGGGTCTGGCCCAGGTTCACGATGGCCAGCGGGGCGGTGAACTTGCTCGGCGTCTGCAGAAAGGACAAAGCAAATGCGAAGTCGTTCCAGGCGAGGATGAACGACAGGATGGCGGCGGTGAACACCCCGGGGACGGCGACGGGCACGACGACCCTCCAGAGGGCCTTGAGCCGGGTGGCCCCGTCGACGAGGGCGGCCTCCTCGAGGTCGGGCGGGATCTGGGCGAAGAAGTTCTTCAGCAGCCAGGTGGCGATGGGGAGCGTGTACACGAGGTAGGTGAGGATGAGCGGATAGATCGAGTCGAGAAAGCCGAGATGGCGGTACAGGAGGAAGAGCGGACCGACCATGGCCAGGACGGGGAAGAACGCGGCGGCGAGGATGAAGGCGAGGATGGGACCGCTGGGGATGCGCAGCCGGGCGAGGGCGTAGCCGGCCAGCGACCCGAAGACGACCGAGACCGCCGTGGTGGCGAGGGCCACGATGGCGCTGTTCAGCAGCGGGCGGGCGAAGTCCGCCTGCGTGAAGGCCTGGGTGTAGTTGGAGAAGGTCAGGTGGGACGGCAGCAGGCTGGTGGTCCCGCTCGAGAACTCGGCCGACGTCTCGAGCGAGGTCCGTACGATCCAGTAGAACGGGAAGAGCGACACGGCCAGCACGATGAGCACCGCGAGCCAGAACCCGACCTGGACCAAGCTCGGCCGCCGTCGTCGTCGGTGGCGGAGGGGCCCCTCCGCCGATTCGGGAGGACCCGGTTCGGGGCGCTCGAGGACTTCTGTCTCAGCCATGGCGCGCCCGCTCCCTCCTCATGTGCTCGGCCGGACCAGGCGCGTGAGGATGCCGGCGATCACGAGCGAGAGCACCACCAGGCTGATCGAGATGGCGCCGCCGAAACCGAAGTCGGTATCGACCAGGAACGCGTGATAGTTGAGGTACGAGAGAGTCTCGGTCGTGTTGCCGGGTCCACCGCCGGTCATGATGAAGATCACGTCGAAGATCAGAAACGCCTGGATGGCGCGGAAGACAAGGGCCACCACCAGGGCAGGCTTCAGGAGAGGCAGTGTGAGCCTTCGGAAGGACTGCCAGGCGCTGGCTCCGTCGATCCGGGCCGCCTCGTAGATGTCCTCGGGGATCACCTGGAGTCCGGCCAGCAGGATGATGGCCATGAACGGCACGTTCTTCCAGGCGTCAGCCACCAGGATCGCCGCCCACGACGTCCACTCGCCCGCCAGCCACGTCGTGTGGGCGCCCGGGAGATGGAAGATGCCGAGCAGGTAGTCGACGAAGCCGTTGCGTTGATCGAACATCGTCTTCCACAGCAGGGCCGACACCACGGTCGGGACCGCCCACGGAATCAGGACCGCCGCCCGCACCAGTCCCCGGCCCCGGAACGCTTTGTGCAGCACGAGGGCGAGGCCGATTGCGACGACTGTCTCGAACGCGACCGACACCACCATGAACCCGACGGTCCGCGTCAGCGAGCCCAGGAAGTCCGACGATGAGGAGAACAGCTTGCTGTAATTGCTCAGCCCACTGAAGGAGTGGGCCTGAGCCGCGTTGGTCAGGTTCTCATGGTGGAAGGAGTTCCAGAGGTTGTAGACGAGGGGGTATCCGGTCACCGCCAGCAGCGACAGCACCGCGGGGGCCACGAGGAGATACCCGAGCCGCCTGTCGGCCCTGGCTCGATCCGATCCGCCCCCGGGGGCCCACGTCAGCCTGAGCCGTTTTCCCAGTGATGGCGCTGCGGTTGTCGTCATGAGTCGAGCGTCATCGACGGATCGTCAGGCCAGCGGCTTGACCTGGCCTGCTGCCGTGGACAAGGCGCTGCTGGGCGAGGTCAGGTTCGACACCACGGAGGAGATCATCGTCTGGAGGTTGGTGGAGATCTGCGGGTAGTTGGGCGTGACGGGGCGGGGGACGACCACCTTCGCGAGCGTCTGGACCTGCTGGAAGTACGGCGCCTGGCTGAACAGGGCCTGGTTGTACGAGGCCTGCAGGGCGGGTGGGTCACCAGTCGAGATGGCCCGCTGTTGCTGGACCTGGGGGCTCTCGAGGTACTGGATGAACTGCCACGCCGCCGCCTGGTGCGAGCTCTTGGCGTTGAGGGCCAGCATCTCGCCGCCGAGTGCCGCCTGCTGGGTCCCCGTCGAGGAGGGGAAGGCCGTGAAGCCGATCTTGCTGACCGGTACTGCTGAGCCGGCCTTGGCGGCGGCCCCGAAGACGAACGGGTAGTTGATGGCGAAGGGCGTCTGCCCCGAGGTGAAGGCCTGCTGGACTTCGCCCTCCTGCCAGCCCGTCACCGCCTGAGGGGCGATCTTGCTGGAGTAGATCGTGTCGTGCTCGAACTGCAGGGCCTGCTGGTTCTGCGGGGTGTTGAGGTTGCTGGGGTTGAGCTGGCCGCCGAAGCCGCCCTGGAACACCATGTATGCGGTGATCGCGCCTTCGAACTTGTCGGCCGGGAAGGCCAGTCCCTCCTTGAGCGAGGGGTCTCTCTGTGTGGCCGCCTGAGCCATCTGAACGAGCTGGGCGGGCGTGGTCGGGGGCGTCGGTATCAGATCGGTGCGGTAGAAGAGGCCCTCGGGATTGATGAACCAGGGGATGGCGTAGGTCTTGCCCTGGTACTGGCCCGCCTTGACCTGGCCGGGAAAGAAGGCGGACAGGTCCGTCCCGTACTTGTCGAGAGGGGCGATCCAACCCGCCTTGGCGAAGGTAGCCGGGTAGGTGACGTCGGACTCGATCACGTCAGGGGTGCTCGACCCGGCGATGAAGCGCTGCTGGATCTGCTGTAGGAACTGCGTCGAATTGGAAGACAGGGCCAGGAGCTGGATGTGGATGTTGGGGTGGAGCTTCTGGAAGTCGTTGGCGGCGGCCTGTGTGGCCTGTCCTTCGGTCCCCAATCCCGCAGAGGCGAACACCACGGTCTGGTTCGCGTTCGCCGGGCTCTGCGCGCCGCTGGAGCTTCCACTGCCGCAGGCAGCGGCCACGAGGGCTAGTCCGGCCACTGCCCCGCCGAGCCGCCACCGCCGTGCTCGGCGAGCTGGCGCGGGAGATGCGTTCATCTCAACCCCCTTGTTGAGCACCGCCGTGCTCTTCCCCCAGACACCGCGGATCCTTGTTTTTCGATCGAGTTGCGATCACAGGTCCGGCCGTCGTCGGCCTGTCCCATCTCGCCACTCACTTGTCTCCCGCTGCCCCTGGAGGACGCGGTCCGTATGGTGAACGCCGGATAACTACCCCGTGGCGTCTCGCACTATGCCACCGGGGCCCGGGGCGCCGTCGCCCGCCGTCAACGAAAATCCCGTGACGGGGTCGACGAGCCGACGATGAGCGACAGAGGGGAGATGCGGTCGGCGACCACGTTGACGACCCCTTCGACACGCTCCAGGCGGCCACGGACGAGCAGGGCGGGCGCCGACCGGGCCGCCTGGCGGTAACGGCTCCAGGCGCCTTTCGAGCAGACGACGTTGATGAGACCGGTCTCGTCCTCCAGGTTCAAGAAGGTCGTGCCCCCGGCCGTCGCCGGGCGTTGGCGGTGGGTGACCACGCCGCCGACCAGGACCCGGCTGTCGGGCTCGGCACGGGCGAGCCCCGCTGCCGTCGTCGCGCCCCACGCGTCGAGCTGGTCGCGGACGAGCTCGATGGGATCGCCGGTGGGTGACATCCCCGTGGCCCACAGGTCGGCGGCCATCTCCTCCGCCGTCGTCATGTCGGGCAGGGCGGGAGCCCGGGCTCCGACCACCACCCCATCAAGGCGATCGGGGGTGGCCTGAGACACGGCCCCCGCGGCCCACAGCCCCTCCCGGCGCGTTCGATCGGGGAGGGCACCCGCAGTCGCCAACGCCTCCAGCTGCGCCCGGGACACGCCCGTGCGCCGCACCAGGTCCTCCATGTCGGCATAGGGCCGGCCGGCGGCGATGCGCTCCGCCATCTCCAGCCCGATGGTGCGCACGTACTCGAGACCGAGCCGCACGGCCGGTCGATCCGGCTCGACAGCAAGCCGCTCCGTCCCCAAGCCCGCCTCCCGGGCCGGCTCCAACGTGGCCTGGGCCGGGCTGGCGTTGACATCGGCCCGCCGCACCTCCACGCCGTGGCGGCGGGCGTCGGCCACCAACGTCTTGGGCGACCAGAAGCCCATGGGCTGGGCATTGAGCAAGGCGGCACAAAAGGCTGCCGGAAAGTGGTGCTTGATCCACGCGCTGGCATAGACCAGGTAGGCGAAGGACACCGAGTGGCTCTCGGGGAAGCCGAAGTTGGCGAAGGCGGCCAGCTTCTCGTAGATGGCGTCGGCGACGTCTCCGGTGATGCCCCGCGCCGCCATCCCCTCGTAGAGTCGGGCCCGCAGCCGTTCCATGCGCTCGCCGGAGCGCTTCGAGCCCATGGCCTGGCGCAGCTGGTCCGACTCGGCGCCGGTGAAACCGGCCACGTCGATGGCCATCTGCATGAGCTGCTCCTGGAACAGGGGCACCCCGAGGGTCTTCTCCAACGACGGCTCGAGCAGCGGATGCAGGTAGGTCGCCGGCTCGAGCCCGTTGCGCCGGCGGATATAGGGATGAACCGATCCACCCTGGATGGGACCCGGCCTGATGAGGGCCACCTCCACCACGAGGTCGTAGAAGTGGCGGGGCTTGAGCCTGGGCAGGGTGGCCATCTGGGCCCGACTCTCGACCTGGAAGACACCCACGGTGTCGGCCCGGCACAGCATGTCGTAGACCGCGTCCTCCTGGGGGAGCTCGGCCAGGTCGACCTCCACCCCGTGGTGGTCGCGGACCAGGTCGATGGCCCGGTGGATGGCGTTGAGCATCCCCAGACCCAGCAGGTCGAACTTCACCAGGCCGACGGCGGCGCAGTCGTCCTTGTCCCACTGCAGGACGCTGCGGCCTTCCATGCGCGCCCATTCCACCGGGCACACCTCGACCACGGGCCGGTCGCAGATGACCATGCCGCCCGAGTGGATGCCGAGGTGGCGGGGGAAGTTCTCCACCTGAGCAGCCAGCCCCATGACCGGCTCGGGGATGTCGTGGGCCGACCGGCCGTCCGGACCCACGGCGCCGGCCGTGGCCTCGAGTGGACCCCACCGTTCGATCTGCTTGGACCAGGCGTCCAGCTGGCCGGACGCGTGGCCAAGGGCCTTGCCCATGTCGCGCACGGCCGAGCGGGCCCGGTAGGTGATGACGTTGGCGACCTGGGCGGCGTTGTGGCGGCCGTAGCGCTCGTACACGTGCTGGATGGCCTCCTCGCGCCGATCGCTCTCGATGTCGATGTCGATGTCCGGAGGACCGTCGCGTTCGGGGGAGAGGAAGCGCTCGAACAGCAGGCCCAGCGAGACGGCGTCGGCGTTGGTGATGCCGAGGGCGTAGCAGACCGCCGAGTTGGCAGCCGACCCCCGCCCTTGACAGAGGATGCCCCGCCGCCGGCAGAACTCCACGATGTCCCACACCACGAGGAAGTAGCCGGGAAAACCCAGCCCCTCGATGACCGACAGCTCGCGATCCAGCTGCGCGTAGGCACCCGGCACCCGCTCGGCGCCCCGAGGACCGTAACGACGCGCCGCTCCCCGCTCGGTCAGCTCGACCAGCCAGCTCATCTCGGAATGACCCGGCGGCACCGGGAAGTCGGGCAATCGGGGGGCGACCAGCCGCAGGTCGAACGCGCACTCCCTTCCCAGCTCGGCGGCCCGCTCCACCACGCCGGGATAGCGGGCGAACCGCCGGGCCTGCTCCCTCCCCGAGCGCAGGTGGGCGCCGGCTGCCGCCGGCAGCCATCCCTCGATCTCGTCCAGCGATCGCCGGGCCCGCACCGCAGCCAGGGCGGTGGCCAGACCCCGCCGGGCGGGGGTGGCGTAGTGCACATTGTTGGTGGCGATCAGCTCCACGCCGTGGGCCAGGGCCAGGTTGGCCAGGGCGTCGTTGCGGGCGGTGTCCAGCGGGTCGCCGTGGTCCCACAGCTCCACCGCCAGGTTGCCGCGGCCAAAGGCGTCTGCCAGCCGACCCAGGGCCCGCCCCGCCGCCGTGGGGCCCGATTGGACCAGCGCCGTCGGGACCTCACCTTTGCGACAGCCGGTGAGCACCATCCAGTGATCCCCGTGGGCCTCGGCCAGGGTGGTCAGGGACACGATCGGCTGGCCCTTCTCCCCCCCGGCCAGGTGGGCCTCGCTGACGACCCGGCACAGCCGGGCGTACCCCTCGGGGTCGCGGGCCAGCACGACGAGATGGTGGCCCTCGGGATCGGCGGCGGCCTGGCGGTGGCCCATGGTGCCGGCGGGACCAGGACGGCGGCCCTTGGGTCGTCCCCCGGTCTGCGGTGCTGGTCGAGCCAGGTCGAGGGTGAGCTCGGTCCCGAAGACGGCGGGCACACCGAGCGCCTCGGCGGCCTCGGCGAAGCGGACCACCCCGTACATGCCGTCGTGATCGGTGAGGGCCAGCGCCTCCAGGCCGAGCCGGTCGGCCTCCTCGACCAGCTCCTCGGGGTGCGACGCTCCGTCCAGGAAGCTGAAGTTCGAGTGGCAGTGCAGCTCGGCGTAGGGAATCGGGGCGTCGCTCCGCCGCCGCTTCGCGCCGGTGGCACTACTTCCGGGGCCGGCCTCCCGGGACGGCTGCGGGGGGTGGTAGGGCTGGCGCTTGCGGGACCAGGCCGGGCTGTCGCCTCCGTCGGCGTGGTCCGGGCGGTTGGGCGGCCGGCCGTCGGACAACCGGCGCTCGAGCTCGGACCAGGGGATCGGAGGGTTGCGCCAACCCATACGCCAACCCTAGGGCGGTCCGCCTCCGGAGTCGAACGTGCGTTCGATGCGGGCGCTTCGGGTAAACCTACCTCGTCCCTGCCCGGAACTTGGCGAAATGAGAAGCCTGTGCTGCGACTCGTCCGGCGCCCACTTGCCGTCAGCGTGATCCTCGCCGGCCTCTCCTGGGGCCTGGCCGCGTGCGGCCAATCCCCCCCGACACTGCGCCTCGGCGCCGTCTTCCCGCTGCACGGATCGCAGGCCCCCTCGGCGACCGAGGAGTGGCGGGGCGTGAAGATCGCCGCCGACCTCGTCAACCAGGACGGCGGAGTGAGGGGTCAGCGCATCGCCCTGGACGTGCGAGACCTCGAGACACGAGAGGGCGCCGCCAAGGCCGTCGCTTCATTGCACGACGACGGCGTCCCGCTGGTGCTCGGCGCCTACTCGTCGCAGCTGTCGATCCCGGCTGCGGTCGCGGCCTCGGACTCTCGCCTCGTCTACTGGGAAGCGGGAGCCGTCGCCGATCGCGTCACCGGGCAGGGCTCGCCCTGGGTGTTCCGAGTGGGGGCGACGGGCTCGAACCTCGGCACCAACTCGGCCCGCTTCGCCGCCACGCAGCTGGTGCCGCGCCTCGGGCTGGCGCCGTCGCAGACGCGCGTGGCGGTCGTCTGGGAGAACGACGCCTACGGGCAGTCGGTGGCCGACGCCGCCGTCACAACGGCTCAGTCGTCCGGCCTCCAGGTAGTCGGCCGCACGGCGTACGACGCCTACAAGCCCGACTGGCCCTCGGTGATGGCACAGGTGGCCGCGGCTCACCCGGACGTGCTCGTCCTGGCCTCCTATATCCCCGACGGCGAGGGCTTCCGCCGGGCCATGCTGGCCGAGCACGTCCGGGTGGGGGCCATGATCGGCTCCAGCATGGCCGAGTGCATGAGCAACTTCGGCGACGACCTCGGTCCACAGGCCGTCGGGGTGTTCGCGTCAGACCGCCCGGGCGGCGGCTTCAACCCAGGCGCCCTGGGCTCGATCGGGGCACGTGACTACGCGCGCTTCGCCGCCGCCTGGAAGGCCCAGACCGGCGACGCCACGCCAGACGAGGAGGCGTTGGCCGGGTTCAGCGCCGCCTGGGCCTTGTTCCATTACGTCCTGCCCAAGGCCCACACGTTCAGTCCCCGCGACATCGCCGCCGCCGCCCGGCAGACGATGCTGGCCGAGGGCGAGCTACCCAACGGCGCCGGGCTCCATTTCGCCAATGACCGATCTCGCGAGGGGCAGAACCTTCTCGCCGCCGCCGTCATCTGGCAGTGGCAGGCCGTGGGCCACAGCGTCGTCGTCTGGCCGCCCGCCTACGCCACGGGCGCGCCGGCCATGGTGCCGCTGCCGGCGTGAGCCAGCCCGGGAGGCTGGCCCAAGGGCAGAGCGTTGTCGCCCGCCGGCGCACGAACGCCGGCGCGCTGCTCGTCGTCCTGGGCGCGGCGCTCGTGCTGCGCCTTGTCGTCGCCGGGGCAGCCGGCGCCGCGTCGGAGCTCGGCGCGGCGCTGTTCGCCGTGCTGTTGATTTGCGCTGCGGCCGCAGCGGGGTGGCGCCCTGATCGCCTGCGGCTGAGCGGCCTGGCTTGGGGAGTCCTGGGCGCCGTGGGCCTCGTGGCGGGGCCGGTGCTGCTGCGGCTGGCCGGACCGCACCCGGCGCTGCAGGCGGCGGATGGGTTTCCGCTCTGGGCCGTGATCGTGACCGGCGTTGCCCTCGGCGAGGAGCTGCTGCTGCGCGGCGCCCTCTTCGCCGCCGTCGACGAGGCCGTGGGCGTGAAGACGGCGCTCGTCGTCACGACCATCGTCTTCGCTCTCGTGCACGTCCCGCTGTACGGGATGCACGCGCTGCCGCTCGACCTGGCCGTCGGTCTGTGGCTCGGTGGGCTGCGCGTCGTGAGTGGCGGGGTCACGGCGCCGGCGACGGCGCACGTGGTCGCCGACCTGGCCGGCTGGTGGCTCTGGTGACCCGCGTCAAGGTCGGGCTGGGGGCGCTCGTAGTAGCGGCGACGTTGCTCGTTGTCTTCTGGACCACCCGGGGGTGGGACGCCGGTCCGCCGATCTACGACGGGCTTCCGCTCCAGACCGAGCCCTACCGGTACCTGCAGCCCGCGCCCGGACAGGCCACCACCGCGCCCCCGACCTCGGCCTCAGTGAACGTCAAGCCGTCGAACCAGGGTCTGCCGTTCATCGCCAACACCAACGAGTCGCCGCCTCAGGCCGAGCTGCAAGCCGATCCCACTGCCTTCGCCATACCGCCGTCGGTGCAGAACCTGACGATCACGATCACTCCCGTTCCCCCGGCCGCGCCGATCCCGAACGGCCGGCTCGACGGCAACTCCTATCGCATGTCGGTCCTGCTGCCGGGAGGCGTTCCCGTCGCCGTCCTGCCGGGCAAGCACGTCACCGTGTTCCTGCGCGGCACCGGCGCCAGCGGCAAAACGGTCATGGACCGCTTCAGCGCCGGCCGCTGGTCTCAGTTGCCGACCCAGGTCCCGGGCGCCGGCTTCCACAGCGCCGACTCCGACCAGCTCGGTGACTTCACCCTGGTGCTGCTGCCCGGAGGCGCCGGCGGGCTGAGCGGCGGGGTCCGCGCCGCCATCGTCGTGGCGGCGGTCCTGGTGGTGATTGGTCTACTCCTCTTCGCGGTGCGGCGGCTCCGTCATTGACTAGGGAGATCCGTCGTCGACGCTGCGTTGCTCGTCGGTGCCGGGGTTGGTCACGGCTGGGGTCCTGCCAGCCCCGCCGCGTACCGTAGTGTCGACTACCTGCTCATGGTCTCCCCCACCCTGATCCTCGCCCACGCCTTCGGGGCTCGCTACGACCTTCCGGTTCCGCTCTACCTCTTCGTCCTGGGTGGTGCCGC
>DASXCO010000018.1 GCA_036491125.1 Acidimicrobiales bacterium
CCGCAGCGCCCGGCGGGTGCTGCGGCGGGGCGAGCGCCGGCCCTTCGTGCTGCAGGCCCTGGACCCCCAGCGGCGTGGGGTGGAGCTGGCCCTGCCGGAGTATGCCCAGGTGGCCGGGTCGCCCAGCGAGGAGACGGTGGAGGCCGAGATCTCGGAGGCGACGGCCGTCGAGGAGGTCCCTGAGACCAGGCGGGGCGCACCGCGCAAGCGGGCTCAGAAGGCGAAGGCCGCCGACGAGGCCGAGGCCGGCAGCGGCCAGCAGGCGGCGGAGAAGGCCGACGGCCGGTCCAAGCGGACCAAGGCGGCGAAGGCGGGGACGATCAAGAAGGCCAAGGCGGCCGCGGGCAAGGCGGCCGCGGGCAAGAAGGCCAAGACAGCGGCGGCCAAGACGGCGGCGGCGAAGACGCCGGCAGCCAAGACGGCGGCGAAGGCGGCAGCGGGCAAGACCGCAGCCGGCAAGACCGCAGCGGCCAAGACGGCGGCGAAGTCCGGGAGGACGGCAAAGGCAACCAAGGCGAGCAACGCCGAGGGCCCCACGGCGGCGGAGACGACCAAGACGGCGAAGAAGGCGGCCAAGAAGGCCTCGGCGCCGGCCACGAAAAAGGCGGCGAAGAAGGCGGCGAAGGCGACGAAGGACAAGTCAGCGGGGACGACGGCCAAGGCCCCGACCACGAGCTCGACGGCCCGGACATCGGAGGGCCAGCCCAGGACGTGACGAGGGCCGACCCGGGAGGTCGGCCCGAGGGCAACGGGGAGATCTCGGCCCAACACGACGCGTCGATGCGACAAGATGGCGCTGATGCGGATCGCCACGTGGAACGTCAACTCGCTGAATGTCCGGCTGCCCAGGGTCGAGGAGTGGATCCGGTATGCCCAGCCGGACGTGCTGTGCATGCAGGAGACGAAGGTGGCCGACGCCACCTTTCCGGCCATGGCCTTCGCCACCCTGGGGTACGAGGCGGCCCACCACGGCACCGGCCGGTGGAACGGGGTGGCGATCGCCAGCCGGGTCGGTATCAAGGACGTGTCCGCCGGCTTTTCCGACGACGGGGGGAGCGAGGCCGCCGAGGGACGGTTTGTCAGCGCCATCTGCGGCGACGTGCGGGTGTCGAGCGTCTATGTCCCGAACGGGCGCAGCGTCGGCAGTGAGCACTACCAGGCCAAGCTGGCCTGGCTTGCCGACCTGCACACCTATGTGACGAAGCACTGCGATCCGACGGCGCCGATGGCCATCTGCGGCGACTTCAACGTCGCACCCGAGGACCGCGACCTCTGGGACCCGTCGCGCTTCGAGGGGGCCACCCACGTCAGCGAGCCCGAGCGAAAGGCCCTGGCTGAGCTGGAGGAATGGGGCCTGGTGGACGCCTTTCGTCAGCGCTACGACGAAGGCGGCTTGTTCTCCTGGTGGGACTACCGGGCTGGTGACTTCCACCAGCACCGGGGGATGCGCATCGACCTGATCCTCGTCACCCGACCCCTCGCCGAGCGGGTCGGGTTCGCCCTCATCGACCGCTTCGCCCGCAAGGGCAAGCTGCCGTCGGACCACGCACCGGTCCTCGTCGACTTCGACCTGGAGGGCGCGGGGATCGCCCCCTGAGCTTCGAACGCGAAGGAGCCCTGGTGGGCGCGGCTCCGGACCGGGCCCGACGTCAGGTGAGCTGGGTTCGGAGCTTCGTCAGTCCCGATCCGAGGCTGGCCCGCAGATCGGCGCGGGACAACCCGGTGTCGGCGTGTAGTTGCTTCATCGACCTGATCTCGTGACCCCCGACCCCGAAGCGGGCGCCGAGCAGGAGCCGCTCGATCGGCTCGAGGTCGTCGAGCACTCGATCCGGGAGCGAACGCACCGACACGAGGTCCTCGTCGATGTCGGCGGCGGGATCCATGAGCTCGACGTCTTCGTCCGGGTAGGGCCAACCGTCCTCGCTCGGCCACAAGAACGAACGCATGGGCTCGTTGTCGCGCCGTTGACACCCGCCGTCAACCCTGTGGGCGGGGCCAGGTGCGGTTACGCGGACTGCCGATGCTGGGACACCAGGTCGAGCAGCGCCTCGCCGTAGCGGGCGGCCTTCACGGGTCCCAAGCCGGGCAGGGCGAGGAGCTCGTCGTGCGACGCCGGCAGGGCGCTGGCGACGGCCGCCAGCGTAGTGTCGTGGCAGATCACGTAGGCCGGTACGCCCGACAGACGGGCGGCCGAGGACCGCCAGGCCCGAAGGGCGGCGATCATGGCGGGATCGGCGGCCTCGACCATGGCCGCGCCCGGGCTGCGAGGTCGCTGGCGTCGTCCGCCGGAAGCCTGCTCGCGGCCGAGACGGGAGCGCTCGGCCTGGATGAGCCGCAGCGGGTCCACCCCCTCGGGTGCCTGGGCGAGCGCCCGGCGGGCGAGGTCGACTGCCTCGAGGTACGGGGAGCGGGTCCGGGCCACGGTGCGCGATCCGAACGTCCGTCGCTCCGCCCACGAGCAGTGCAGCTCCCGTTCTGCGCGGGTCAGGGCCACGTACAGGAGGCGGCGTTCCTCTGCCTCGGCCTCTGGTGTCGTGGCGTGCCCGATGGGGACCAGCCCGCGCTCGAGACCGGCGAGGAACACGACGGGCCACTCGAGCCCCTTGGCTCGGTGGAACGTCGTCAACTCGACGGCGTCGGCCTGGGCGTTGGCCCCCTCGCTGCGAACAGTGGCTGCCAGCCAGGCCGAGAACCCCTCGGCCGATGCCGTCCCGTCCACCGCCTCGTACTCGCGACCGAGTCGGACCAGGCCCTCCAGGTGCGACCGCCGATCCGCGACCTCGTGCCCGCCTGCTGGGCCGGCGGCAGCCTCCTGTTCCGCGGCCCCGTCGAGGTCAGTGACCCGGGCCTCGAGGTCGGCGAGCTGAGCGCCGAACGGCACCCTGGCCGGCGCCCGCCGCAGGTCGCGCAGAGCGTCCTTGACCTCCGGCCGGTCCAGGAATGCTTCGCCGCCCGAGACCCGGTAGGGGATCCGAGCCGAGCGGAGGGCTTCCTCGAGCAACACCAGCTGGGCGTTGGTCCGGGTCAGGACGGCCAGATGGGTCCAGGGCATGCCGGGGCGGTGGGCCCGGCGCAACCTGCTTGCGATCGTGCGGGCCTCGGACACATCAGTGCCGGCCGCCGTGACGGTCGGCACCGGCCCGTCGGCCTGGGTGGCCCGGAGCAGGTCCGTGGGCGCGCTTCGGCCCTGGGCCAACAGCGCGGCAGCCACCGTGAGGACCTGGGGAGACGATCGGTAGTTGTGGTCGAGGCGCACGACCCCGGCGGTGGGATAGCGGTGTGAGAACCGGCCCAGCAGCGACGGGTCGGCGCCGTTCCACGAATAGATGGCCTGGTTGGGGTCGCCTACCACGCAGAGGTCGAGGCGGTCACCCATCCAACCCTGGAGCAGCCGGAACTGGGCCGGGTTGACGTCCTGGAACTCGTCGACGAACACGTGTCGGAAACGCCACCGCTGGGCGGCGGCGAAGCCCTGGTCCTGCTCGAGGTCGTTGACGCAGGCGACCAGGAGGTCATCAAAGTCGACCAGTCCCTGTCGGGCCTTCTCCTGCTCGTAGCGGCTGTAGATGGCGGCCATCTCCTGGGCGGGCAGGGGTGGCCGCCGGCCCGCGGCGACGAGCGCGCCCGGGTAGCCGTCGGGCGGGACCATCCTGGCCTTGGCCCACTCGATCTCGCCGGCCAGGTCGGCGAGGGAGGGGCCCGATCTGCCTGGGCCGTTGGCGCTCCGCCCACTGTCGCTGCGCGCCACCAGCCGGGCGAGGAGCCGCACCTTGCGATCGAGCAGGGCTGGTGGGCGCGCACCCAGGTCGGCCCACCGCTGGCGGAGCTGGCCGTAGGCGATGCCGTGGAAGGTCCCCGCCGTCACCTGCTGGCGCACCCCGAGCGCCCGGAGGCGGGACCGCAGCTCGCCGGCGGCCTTGCGGGTGAAGGTCAGGGCGAGGATGTGCCGGGCATCCGCTGTGTCCTGCTCGATCCGCCAGGCGATCCGTCGGGTGAGGACGCGGGTCTTCCCCGACCCCGCCCCGGCCAGCACGCACAGTGGAGCGGCGTCCGACGTCACGGCGCGGCGCTGGGCGTCGTTGAGGTCCTCGAGAAGCGCCGTGTCACCCATGCCTCCCGACCGTATCGACGGGGTGTGACAACGCGGTGGATGCTCACCGACGAGAGGAGTCCAAAACGAGATCGGCCCCAAGTAGCCGTGGGGCCTTCGCCCCCCGGACTCCTCGGGGCCGATCCTCGGGCGGCACCCTGACGCCGTTGGTCGCCTACCGGCGACCATCCGACCGCTCGAGCACCTGCCGGCGCCCGAACCAGGCAACAACCCTGACGCAACCTTCGTCGGCTCACCGACCACATCGGGCGGGGACCTGAGGCCCATCCTGACCCCGGCGGCCCGGCTCGACCTTCTCCGGTTGCGCTGGCCGCAGTCTGCACCCGGTTGCTCGGTGCGTCAAGACCCCCGTTGGCCCATGGAAAGGCCGGTCGGGCCGAACCGGATATCGTCATGGTTCCGGTGGGCGGCGGGCGCCAGCCGACCGCCCGCTCATGTCGATGTCCCTTTCTCAACCCGCCCACTCGACCGCCCCCGCATGGCCATGTTGAAGGCCTTCGACGGAGGCCGGCTCTTCGGCGCGTCCTTCGGTGGCGACGAGGCGCCGTGGGTGCTGGCTCTGCACGGCTGGGCCCGCACGCACCAGGACTGGCGCAGCGTGCTCGGGGCGCGGGCCGCGGGAACGGTGGCACTCGGAGGCCCTTCGTCGTCCCGCTCCGCGCCGGCCGGCGACGCCTCGATCGAGGGGCCGGCAGGACTGGGCGCGATGGGTGCCGTGGCGGTGGATCTTCCTGGGTTTGGAGCGACTCCGGCGCCGGCGGAGGCCTGGGGATCGGCCGACTACGCGGCTGCACTGGTACCCGTGCTGGAGGAGCTGCAGGTGCCGGCGGTTGTCGTGGGCCATTCGTTCGGTGGGCGGGTGGCGATCCACCTCGCCGCTGCCCACCCGGGCCTGGTGAAGGCGCTGGTGCTGACCGGCGTACCCCTCGTGCGCCCGGCCGCACGACATCGCCGCCCACCCCTGCGGTATCGAGTCGGGCGGGCCCTCTACGACAGGAGGTTGCTCAGCGAGGCCCGGATGGAGACGCTGCGCCAACGCTACGGCTCGCCCGACTACCGGGCTGCCACGGGTGTCATGCGCCAGGTCCTCGTCCGGACGGTGAACGAGACCTACGACGACCAGCTGCGCGCCGTGCGCTGTCCGGTCGAGCTCGTATGGGGCGACAACGACACCGAGGTTCCCGTGTCGGTGGCCGAGGCGGCGTCGGGGCTGCTGGCCCGCCCCAACCTGACCGTGTGTCGCGGCGCGGGCCATCTCGTCCCGCTCACCGCACCCGACGCGCTCCGGGTGGCCATCGAGCGCCACCGGCCATGAGCGCACTCGACATCGCGGTCGTCGCCTGCGCGGTTGCCGCGTCGGCGCTGGCGGGTCTCCGCTGGCTGCGCGTCGCCCAGCGGGAGCACTATCTGGCTGGTTCGGTCACGAGGTTCGCCCTCCGCTGGTGGTGGGGGGCGGTCGGCTTCAACCGATTGCTCGGGGTGATGGCGATCCTGGGCTTCCTGGTCACCCTCTCGTTCCCGCCGGCCGGTTTCGCCCCCGCGGCCGTGGTGGCCGTCGGGCCGGTGGGGCTCTCGGTGCGCGGGCGCACCGCCAAGCTGGCGTGGACGAGACGCCTCCGGACGCTGGCCGTCGTGTGGGCCGCGTTGCAGGCGGTCGTGGTGACGGCCGGAGTGGCAGGAGGAGTCGGCCCCGTCGTGGCCGTCGCCGGTGCCCTGCTCGTGCCGGCCCTGGTCGACGCCGCCTGCGCACTGACCGCTCGGTTCGAGCGCCGCCTGGCCGATCGTTTCGTCGAGACGGCGGCCACCAAGCTGCGGCGCGTGGCGCCGACCGTCGTGGGCATCACCGGCTCCTATGGCAAAACCTCGACCAAGGGGTACGTGGGTTATCTCCTCGGCTCTACTCGCGCCGTCGTCGTGAGCCCTGCGAGCTACAACAACAGGGCCGGGCTGGCCCGCACGGTCAACGAGCACCTGGCTCCGGGGACCGAGATCCTCGTCGCCGAGATGGGCACGTACGGTCCCGGCGAGATCGCCGACCTCTGCTCGTGGCTCACTCCTCGCATCGGCGTGATCACGGCCATCGGGCCCGTGCACCTGGAGCGCTTCGGGTCGGAGGACCGCATTGTCGAGGCCAAGGCCGAGATCCTCGATCGAGCCGATACAGCCGTGCTCAACGTCGACGACTCACGTCTGCGGTCGGTTGCCGACCGTGCATCGGCTGCGGGCAAGCGCGTGTGGCGGTGCTCAGCGGCAGACCGCGACGCCGACGTGTGCGCGCTCGTCGACGGCGCCGCGCTGGAAGTCCATCGCAAAGGCACCCTCATGGCGCGGGTCGACGACGCCCATGCCCGCCCGACCAACGTGGCCTGCGCCGTGGCTGTGGCGCTCGAGCTGGGCGTGGCGGAGGCGGAGGTGACCAGGCTGCTGCCCGGGCTGCCGGTCGCTCCCAACCGCCTGAACGTGGCCGTCGGGTCCACCGGTATCACCGTGGTCGACGACACGTACAACTCCAACCCGGCGGGGTGTCGTGTGGCTCTGGAGGTCATGTCCCGCCACGGGCAAGACGGCCACCGGCGAGCCGTCGTCACCCCAGGGATGGTCGAGCTGGGCGACCGTCAGTACCCCGAGAACGTGGCCTTTGCTACCGCGGCGAGGGCTGTTGCCACCGACGTCGTCATCGTCGGATTCACCAACCGCAGGGCCCTGCTCGAGGGAGCGGGCGAGCAGAACGTCAGGATCAGCGGGTGGCGGGCCGGCGCCGGCGGGTACACCGTCGCCCCCGACGAGGACGACGACGAGGAGGACGGCGACGGCGACGCTCGCGACACCAAGGCGGGCGGGAACCCGCCCGAGGGCGAGGCGCCCCCCGGCGAGCACGCCCTCCAGGTGGTCGTGGTCGGAAGTCGCGGCGAGGCGGTGAGCTGGGTGAAGGCCCATCTGGGGGAGGGCGACGTCGTGCTGTACGAGAACGACCTGCCCGACCACTTCGCGTGAGCTCCTCGCCCGCCGATCCAGGGGCTAGTTTCCTGGTAGCGCGCCAAGTACCGGAGAGTGACCAGTGAGCGACACCGCAGTCATCTTTGGCGGGCCGTCACCTGAGCACGACGTGAGTGTGTTGACCGGGCTCCAGGTGACGCGCGCCTTGAGCACGACGGGCTCCGAGCGGATCAGGCCCCTGTACTGGACCAAGTCGGGAGACTGGTTCGAGGTGGCGCCCGAGCTCGAGGGCGAGGCGTTCGTCGACGGCGTGCCGCCCGGCTCGACGCCTCTCCGATTGGAGGCTGACGCCGGGGGAGGGTTCCAGGCCAGGGCTGCCCTTACGGGCCGGCCCCGACCACTCGACATCTCCGCCGTCGTGATCTGCTGCCACG
Source organism: Acidimicrobiales bacterium (assembly GCA_036491125.1). Classification (NCBI taxonomy): domain Bacteria; kingdom Bacillati; phylum Actinomycetota; class Acidimicrobiia; order Acidimicrobiales; species Acidimicrobiales bacterium. The sequence goes on from DASXCO010000018.1 coordinate 7,483, forward strand.
GTGGTCCCGGTGAGGACGGGACGCTCCAGTCCGCGCTCGATCTCTCCGGTGTTCGCTACACCGGCCCCACCGCCGCCGGGGCGGCGTTGGGCATGGACAAGCTCGCGTTCGCCGGCCTGGCCATCGCAGCCGGGCTCCCGACCCTGCCGCGGATCCTGCTCACCGACGCTGCCCGGCCCGACTTCCCCGGCCCGTACATCGTCAAGCCCCGGTTCGGCGGCTCGTCCATCGGCATCGAGGTGGTCGAGGACGTGGCCACGGCGACGGCACGGCTGCTGAACAACGCCCATCTCCGGCGGGGCGCGGTGGTCGAGCCGTATCGACCGGACCTGTTCGACCTCAACGTGTCGATCAGGAGCTGGCCGGAGGTCAAGCTGTCCGCCATCGAGCGCCCGATCCGCTCAGAGGCGTCCTCTGACATCCTCAGTTACGCCGACAAGTACGTGGGTGGCGAGGGCATGGCCAGCGCCCCGCGTGAGCTGCCCGCCGACCTGGACAGCGGCCTCGAGGCGCGGCTCACCGAGGCTGCCCACCTGCTTGCCCAGCTCGTCGACCTCCGCGGCGTGGCCCGCATCGACTTCCTGTCCGACGGCAGCGAGCTGTTCGTCAACGAGGTCAACACGATTCCGGGCTCGATGGCAAAGTACCTGTGGGTCGCTCCTCCGGTCGCCTTCAGCACGCTGCTGGCGGACATGCTGGCCGAGGCGCTGGCCCGGCCGGCTGTGCACCACCTGGCCGTCGGGGCGGACGGCGCCGTCCTCCGTTCGGCGGGGAGCATCGCCAGCAAGCTGGCCTGATTCGCCGCCACGGTGCCGTGGAAGCGACCAGGGCGGTCGATACCCTGCTGGTGGTGCCCATCCCTCGAAAGCTGCTGAACGAGGGCGAGCAGGTCGTCGTCGACCTCCGCCCCCACTGGTCCTTCCTCATCGGGCCGGTGCTGGCGGGGATTGGCGCCATCGTCGTGGCGGTGGCGGTCCTGGTGGCCTTCCCGTCCGCCCCGGGGGTGGTCATCGTCGCCGTGCTGCTGGTTCTCGCCGGCGCCATGATCTGGCTCGCCGGCCGGTACGCCCGCTGGGCCAGCACCAGCTTCGTGCTGACCAACAGCCGGGTGATCTACCGGACCGGCGTCGTCGCTCGCCATGGGCGCGAGATCCCGCTGGAGCGGGTGAACGACATCACGGTCCACCAGACGATCCTCGAGCGCCTGGTGGGATCGGGTCGGCTGTTCCTGGAGTCGGCAGGGCGGATGGGCGAGGAGGCGTTCATCGGGGTGCCCCACTGCGTAGCCGTGCAGAAGGCGATCCACCAGCAGTTGGAGCAGTCCCGGCGCCGGTGGGCCGAGCAGGCCACGGGCCGCGTCCCGCTCACGGTCCCCGAGCAGCTCGAGAAGCTCGACGAGCTGTGTCGCCGAGGTGTGATCACCAGAGCCGAGTTCGACGCCGAGAAGACGAGGCTCCTGCACCCCCTGGGCTGACCGACGAGCGGGGTTCTGGGGCGACGCTACGGGGACCCGAGGCGCTCGACCGAGGCTCCCGCCGAGGCCCGCAGGACCCATCGACGGCGGTTGTCGGGGACGACGGCGCCCGGCGCGGTGAGCGCCACGACACAGCCACCGAACCCCGCACCGGTCATCCGGGCACCGTGCACGCCCGGTGTGGCCAGCAACTCGCCGACGAGAGCATCGAGCGAGGGCGTGGTGACCTCGAAGTCCTCGGCGAGGCTGCGGTGGCTGGCGGTCATCTGCGCCCCGGCCGATGCCAGGTCGCCAGCGGCGATGGCCTTCGCAGCCGCCGTGACCCGGGCGTTCTCGGTCACGACGTGGCGGGCCCGCCGCCGGAGGACCGGATCCCTGATCGACCCGACCTCGGCGACCGTCGCCTCGCGCAGTGGTCCGACGGCGGCCGCGGCCGCTTCACACTCCGCCCGCCGGGCGGCATAGGCGGTGCCGGCCAGGCCTCGGGCCCGCCCGGAATGGACGGCCACGACCTCGACGTCGTCCGGCAGCGGCACCGGCGAGACGTCGAAGGACGCGCAGTCGAGCAGCAGAGCGTGGCCGTGGCGACCGCAGACCGACGTGAGCTGGTCCATCACGCCGCACGGGACCCCTACGGCGACCTGCTCGGCCCGCTGGCAGGCCTGGGCCAGCTGCACCGGCGTGCCATCGAAGCCGAGGGCGAGGGCGACGGCCACCTCCAGCGCGGCACTCGATGCGAGCCCGACGCCGATCGGCACGGTGGAGCTGACGGTGCCGACGCCGGCAACCCCCGGCGTCACCGTCTCGACCACGCCCGCGACGTACCGGGCCCAGCGGGGCGCGTCCTTGCCAATGCTGGCGAGGGGCTGGGCAATGTCGATCGTGGCCCGTCCGGGTCGGTCGCTGGACGTGAGCTCCAAGCGCCCGAGTGCCTCGTCACGCTCGAGCGTCACGTCGATGCCCAGGTTGATCGCCATCGGGAGGGCCAGACCGCCCGTGTAGTCGGTGTGGTCGCCGATGAGGTTGACCCGCCCAGGAGCGTGGGCCAGGACCCGGCAGCGGCTCATGTGCGAAGAGCTTCGCACGGCCCGCCCGGGAGGCGGGCCCATCGCGCAGCCCGCCCGGGAGGCGGGCCCATCGCGCACCCCGCCCGGGAGCGGCCGCCCCGAGTGGGTGCCTGGGGCTTGACCGGGTGGTCAAGACGAGACAGCATCCGGGCATGGCCACCGCGCGCGCCAATGGCATCGACATCGACTACGACACCTTCGGTGATCCGGCCGACCCGGTCATGCTGCTCATCATGGGCCTCGGGGGCCAGCTCATCGTCTGGGACGACGAGCTGTGCCGCCAGCTGGCCGGTCACGGGTTCCGCGTCGTCCGCTTCGACAACCGCGACGTCGGGCTGTCTACCAAGCTCGACGACGCGCCGCAGCCCGACATGATGGCGGTGCTCCAGGGTGACCGTTCGTCAATCACCTACGGACTCGAGGACATGGCCGCCGACGCCGTCGGGCTCCTGGACGCGCTCGGCATCGAGCGCGCCCACATCGTCGGCGGGTCGATGGGGGGCATGATCGCCCAGCTCCTGGCGATCGATCATCCCGACCGGGTGCTCAGCCTCGCCTCGATCATGTCCAACACGGGCGATCCCAGCGTTGGCATGCCGACCCCCGAGGCGATCGAGCTGCTGATGAAGCCTCCTCCGACCGGACGAGAAGAGGTCATCACCCGCGAGGTCGAGACGGACCGCCTGCTGGGTTCCCCCGGCTTTCCATTCGACGAGGCACGCACCCGGCGCCGCGCCGCTGCGTCGTTCGACCGCTCGTTCTACCCGCCAGGTGTCGCCCGTCATGTCGGGGCGGTGGTCGGAGCTGCGGACCGCACAGCGCGCCTGACGAAGCTGGACGTGCCGACGGTCGTCATCCACGGGACCGCCGATCCCCTGGTCACTCCGACCGGCGGTGAGGCCACCGCCAAGGCGATCCCCGGCGCCGAGCTGATCATGATCGAGGGAATGGGCCACGAGCTGCCGCCCGGAGTGTGGCCGAGGGTTGTCGACGCCGTCGCGGCCAACGCGAGCAGGGGAGCGCGACGATGAGCGGGCCGCTGGAGGGCGTCCGCGTCATCGAGATCGCCGGCATCGGACCCGGACCGTTCGCCGCCATGATGCTTGCGGACATGGGCGCCGACGTCGTGCGCGTCGACCGGGCCCAGAAGGTGAGCGGTGGCGACCCTGCGAGCCCTCCCATCGACCTCCTC
>DASXCO010000019.1 GCA_036491125.1 Acidimicrobiales bacterium
GAATGAAGCTCGGCCGGCGCCTTCGGCGCACCAAGGCCGGCAACTCCCAGCTGCGACTGTCGAAGGCGGACCGGGCCCTGCTGCGGTCGCTGCCCGGGCAGGTGCGAGACCTGATCGACTCGACCGATCCCGCCGACCCGAGCGTGCGCCGTCTCTTTCCGCCGGCGTACCGCGACGAGGACAAGGCCGAGGCCGACTACCAGAGCCTGATGCACGACGAGCTCCTCGAGCACCATCGCCAGGCCCTGATCGTCATGGAGGAGACCATCGACGCCGACCGCCTCGAGGAGGAGCAGGTGGTCAGCTGGCTGTCGGCGCTCAACGAGGTGCGCCTCGTGCTGGGCTCCAACCTCGAGGTGGACGAAGGCCAGGAGCCCGTGAGCTCGAGCGATCCCCGGGCCCCCGGGCTCGCCCTGTACGGCTACCTCAGCTGGCTCGAGGAGCAGGTGGTCGAGGCGCTGTCGACGTCGCTCTAGGACCGAGGTCCTCAGACGGTCGACGGGTAGTAGATCGCCCCTGCCGAGCCGGGACCCGTGTGGGCCCCCACGCTGGGGCCGATCCGGTAGCGGACGACCTCCAGCACCTCCGGCGCGTCCACCAGTGCCTCTTCCAGCGCGTGCCACAAGGGGGCCGCCCCGGCGTCGGCGATCCCCAGGCCGACGCGCAGGTCGGTGCCGGCGCCGAGAACGGTCGTGGCCATGACCCGTGCCGCGTCCTCCATGGTGGCGACCTCGCCCACCGGCACCATCCGCCCCTCGGCCAGCGTGAGCACCGGGATGGCGGTGACGCCGCCGAACGGAGACTCCCTCAGCCGTCCCCCACTGCGGGCCAGCTCCAGGGCCCCGACCACGAACACGTTCCCTGTACGCGCCGCCACCGCCTCGGCCACCAACGCCGCCGCCTCGGCGTCGGCGCCCTTGGTCAGCGCCTCGGCAGCCTCCCAGACACAGCATCCGATGGCGAAGGACGCCGAACCGCTGTCGACGAGCCGCACCGGGACGCCGGCGCCCCTGGAAGCCACGAGGGCGGCATCGAGTGTGCTCGACACAGACGAGCCGATGTGGATCGAGATGATCTCGGTGGCACCGCGAGCCACCAGCGCCTCGTAGGCGAGCAGGAACCTACCGGGCGAGGGAGCCGCCGTCGCCACCTGCGTCACGCCCTGCTCGAAGCGGGCATAGAACCCGTCCGCGTCCAGGTCCACCCCCTCCAGGAAGTCGTGACCATCGAGCGTCACCGTCAGGGGCACGACCTCCACCCCGTAGCGCTCCACCAGCTCGGCCGGCAGCTGAGCGTTGGAATCGGTGCACAGCCCGATCAATCTCGCTCCCCCTTCGGCGCGACGGCGGCCGCGGTGGCGAACCGGTACAGGATGACCGCGCTGCTGGCCCCGGCGGCCAGCGGTAGGGAAACGGTCGGGCGGGGGCCCCACAGGTTGGGCCAGCCCGTCCGCCACCAGAGGATGGCGCCCCCTATCCATGCGCCCGACGAAAGCACGGTGACCGCCGCCGCCCGACGGCGCCAGGGTCCCGTCGAGCTGAGGGCGGCGACGGCGAGGTCGACCGGAAAGTAGGCAGGAAACGTCGCCAGACACTGTCCCACGCTCGCCGCCACCCCCTTGCCCCCCTTGAACCTCTTGGCGACCGGGAAGCAGTGGCCCACCACGGCTGCGGTGCCGCCGAGATGGGACCCGGCGCCGCCAGCGACCGCTCGACCGACGACACAGGCCAGGGCGCCCTTGGCGATGTCGGCCGACAGCACCGCCGTGCCCCAGCCCCCGCCCAGCACCTTCATGGCGTTCACCGCACCCGGGTTGCCCGAGCCCGCCGTCCGCAGGTCGGTCCCGCCGCCGGTCGCCAGCCGGGTGGCCACGTCCGCCGAGGGCACTCCGCCCAGCGCGTACCCGGTGAGGGCGGCTCCGACCAGGCGGGCGGCCCCGGCCACCGGAGCACCTCGCGCTCCTCGCCCGCCTCCCATCGAGGGATCACCCTACCGCCGTGTCCGCGCCTCATAGCCGCTGGGTAGAAGATGTCGGCCTATGGCATCGCCGAGCGTGACCGAGCCGATGCGCGTGCTGGTGGTGTCCGCGCGGCTGACCGACCCCCGCCGCCGGGCCCTGGCCGCCCTGGTGACGGGAGCGGTCGATATCACCGGGACGGACGTGCTGCCGATTTCCTCTGATCTCCCGCCACCGGACCGCTACGACGCGGTGGTGGTCGACGGCGGCACCGACGGGTTGACTCCGGAGTGGCTGACGGCGCTGCACCGCCACGTCGAGTCCGGAGCATCGCTGTTGCGCATCGGCGGCGACGGCCGCGCCGGCGACGACGGGCCCCGTGGTGAGTGGTTCGCCAAGGTGGTCTCGCCGACCAGTGTGCTGACCCAGCGGGCGCCCGAGGAGTTCCCCGTCGTGGACCGTCTCCAGCCGCTGTCCCTGGCCCCGACGGCGCACGTGTGCCTGTCGGTGAGCGTGGGGTTCACGGACCGGCCCGCCCTGGCGGAGACGGCGCTGGGCCGCGGGCGGGTCGTGAGCTCGGGCCTGGGCAACACCGAGGAGGCTCTGGGAAACAAGGAGCTGGCGACCGTGCTGCGCCGCGCCCTGCGACGCTCAGGTGCGCCCGATCGCGGCGGCCGACCCATCGGGCTGGCCATCGCGGGCTACGGCCCCTACGGCGGGATGGGGTACCACCACGGCGCTGCCGCCCAGGCCACGACCGGGCTCGAGCTCGTCGCCGCTTGCGACGAGAGCGCCGAGCGGCGAAAGGCGGCCGAGGCCGAGTTCCCCGGTGTCCGCACCTACCCGACCGTGTCCGAGCTGGCCCGCGACGACGACGTCGAGGTGGTCGTCGTCGCCACCCCTCCCGTGTCGCACACCAGCATCACGCTCGCGCTGCTGCGCGCAGGCAAGCATGTGGCCTGCGAGAAGCCGCTGTGCTTCACCGTGGCCGATGCCGACGAGATGCTGGCGACGGCGCGCGCCTACGACCTCAGCCTCACGGTCAACCAGAGCCGGCGGTGGGACGCCGACTTCGTCGCCATTCGCCGGGCCGTCCGCGCCAGCCTGCTGGGAGAGCTGTTCAACGTCGAGACCTTCGTCGGTGGTTTCGAGCACCCCTGTCGGGCGTGGCACTCGGAGGCTTCGGTGTCGGGTGGCACGGTCTTCGACTGGGGTTCGCACCATCTCGACTGGATGCTCCTCCTGATGGAAGACATGCCTGCCGTCGTCGAGGCCCACGGCCACAAGCGGGTCTGGCATGACGTCACGAACCTCGACCAGCTGCGCGTCCGGCTGAGATGGAGCGACGGTCGAGAGGCGGAGTTCGTCGACAGCTCGGTGGCCGCCATCAGACGGCCCAAGTTCTACCTGCAGGGCACGGCCGGGACGCTGGCGGGCTGGTACCGGCCGTTGACGTTCGAGCGTCTCGAGCCAGGGGTCGGCTACATGGCCCAACGGGCTCACCACGCCGAGGCGCCCGCCGAGCTGACCCTCGCCCGGTACGAGAGTGGCGCCGGCCTGAGCGAGACCCGCCTCCCGCCCGCCGCTCCCCAGCCCTTCGCCTTCCACCGCAACCTCGCCGACCACCTCGCCCTCGGCGAGCGCTTGACCATCACGGCCGACTCGATCCGCCAGGTCGTCGTCCTCCTGGAGGCCGCCCACCGGTCGGTCGAGCGGGCCGGGGCCCCGGTCGAGGTGGCCCCGGGCTAGGGGGCGTGTGCATGCGGGAACCAGGGACCGGAATGGCCGTTCCGGCCCGGACGTTGGCTCCGGTGTGACGCGTCTGCTCACGATCATGGGCTCGGGCGAGACGAGTCCGACCATGGTGAAGATGCACCGCCAGCTCCTGGACCGCCTTGGTCCGCCACCGGTTCCAGCGGTGCTGTTGAGCACGCCCTTCGGCTTCCAGATGAACGCGTCAGACGTCGCGGCCAAGGCGGTCGAGTACTTCCGTGAGAGCGTGAACGCGGAGCTCCAGGTGGCCGACATCCGATCGTCCGCCGATGCCGACACCGTCCGCAACGAGACGATGCTGGCCATGCTCGGCGACGCCCGATACGTCTTCGCGGGACCGGGCAGCCCGAGCTACGCCCTGCGCCAGTGGAGCGGAACGGTCGTCCCGCAGCTGCTGGCGGACAAGCTCGCCGTCGGCGGGGCGGTGACGTTTGCCAGCGCTGCGGCCCTGACACTGGGGGTGGCGACCGTGCCGGTCTACGAGATCTACAAGGTGGGGGCCGATCCACACTGGCTCGAGGGGCTCGATCTGCTGGCTGCGACCGGTCTGCGCGCCGCCGTGATCCCGCACTACAACAACGCCGAGGGCGGGAACCACGACACCCGCTATTGCTATCTCGGCGAGCGCAGGCTCGCCGCCATGGAGCGCGACCTGCCGGAGGATGCGTTCGTGCTCGGTGTCGACGAGCACAGCGCGGTGGTGATGGATCTCGACGCCGGAGATGCCACCACCGCGGGACTGGGCGTGGTCACCGTGCGGTCCCAGGGGCGGTCGACGGAGATCCCGTCAGGGACGACCATCGCCATAGCCGAGCTCGCCGATCTCGCCGCCGGACGCGCCGCACGATCCGGCCGTCGCGGCGGCGGCGAACGGACGGCAACAGAGGAACCCGCGGCGACGGTGGCTCCCGCCGCCCCGTCGTCGGCGTCGCCGCTCATGGAGTCGGTACGCGCCCACCAGGAGGCGTTCGCCTGCGCCGTCGGCGAGCGGGACGTCGACTCGGCGGTCAGGGCCATCCTGGATCTCGACCAGGACCTGCAAGCCTGGTCCCGCGACACGCTCCAGTCCGACGAGCTGGACCGGGGACGGGCCGCGTTGCGGGCAATGGTGGTCCGGCTGGGCCAGCTGGCCGAGGTTGGGGCACGGGACCCTCGCGAGGTGGTCGGCCCGTTCGTGGAGGCCGTGCTCGGCATCAGGGCCGACGCCCGCGCCGACGGGCGCTGGCAGGACGCCGACGTCGCGCGCGACCGGCTGAGCGAGCTCGGCGTCGAGGTGAGAGACGGCCCGAACGGTACCGAGTGGGTGCTCGCCGCCGAGCCCGGGAGACGACCCTGCTAGGCTCCCAGGGCCCGTGGGCAGCTCGAGCCCCCATCGTCTAGCGGCCCAGGACGCCGCCCTTTCAAGGCGGTAGCACGGGTTCGAATCCCGTTGGGGGTGCGCGGATTCGTCGGGGTTCGGCCCCGCGATCAGCCAGGGACCTGTGGTGCAGTTTGGAGTGCACGCCGGCCTGTCAAGCCGGAGGTCGCGGGTTCAAATCCCGTCAGGTCCGCCCA
>DASXCO010000020.1 GCA_036491125.1 Acidimicrobiales bacterium
GGCCGTGTTCATGGAAAAGGGCGAGATCCGCTTCGAGGGAGCCGCCACCGAGCTCCTCGAGCGCGACGACATCGCCCGGGCCGTCTTCTTGGGAGGCCACGGCGACGGAGCTCGTCAAGGCAATGGGGAAGGCACGAAGGCCAGGTCCGAGACCGATCGAGCACCGCCACGATCGGACTCACGCTGGGCCCGCCCACCACCGTCACCCGAACGGGCTCGGCAATCCAGGTCGACACGGCGTTCCAGGTCTGAGGAATGAGAGCCGACGCATCGGATACTGTCTGAGCAGCTGATCAGCGATCGGCCAAGCGACGGACAGCGGGGGATGGGATGTCGACAATGAGCTCTGACGCCCGTCCGGTCTCCGTCGTCACCGGGGCGGCGAGCGGGATGGGCTACGCGTGTGCCCAACGCCTCGTGCGCCGGGGTGGCGCGCTGATCGCCGTCGATCTGAGCCCGAGCCTCCCCGATGCAGCCAAGGCGCTCCAGGCCGACGCGCCCGACGGCGTCGAGGTCCGGCCCCTGCGCTGCGACCTCACCGACAGGAGCAGCGTCGGCGAGCTGGGCCGGGAGGTCGAGAGTCTCGGGCCGCTCCGCTCGCTCGCCCACGCCGCCGGCGTCTCCCCGACGATGGGCGACTGGCGGCACGTCTTCACCGTCGATCTCGTGGCGACGGCCATGGTCATCGACATCCTTCGCCCGCTGGCGACCTCCGCCACCGCGGCGGTGTGCTTCGCGTCCACCGCCGGCCACCAGCTCCCGGAGCCCCGAGACGAGCGCCTGACGGCGATCGTCGAGGATCCGCTCGCTCCCGACCTGCTCAACCGATTGGCGGAGGCGGCCTTCGATGAGGCACCCGACTCCGGCACCGCCTACTGCTGGGCCAAGCAGGGGGTGCTGCTGCTCGTGGAGCGCGAGGCTCCCGCCTGGAGCGCGGTGGGAGCCCGCATCTGCTCGGTGTCGCCGGGGATCATCGACACGCCGATGGGTCGCCAGGAGATGGAGCAGCAGCCGATGATGTCGGTGATGATCGAGCACACCCCTCTGCGCCGGCAGGGAAGCCCCGACGAGGTCGCGTCGGTGGTCGAGTTCCTGCTGTCGGACGGGGCCGCCTATATGACGGGGTGCGACGTGCTTGTCGATGGTGGCATGGTGCCGACGATGCGCCGCATGCTCACCCGGCCCTGACCTCAGTGCCCGGGTGCCGTGGTCCCGGGTGTTGACGACCCTCCGCTACCCGGCTGTGTGGGGCTGAACAGCGGCGACTGGAGGAAGGTGTTGTTGGCCACCCGCCAGCCCTGTCCGGTCTTGACCATGTCCACGGTCATGTCGATCTCGTCCGACTGGGGGGCCGACAGCTGGTTGTTGGCGATCGTGTCGTCCACCACGGCGAAGAAGGTGACCCGCCCGCCGCTGTTCGACTGCGGGTAGATGGCCCGGACCTGGCCCCGGCTGGCGGCGTTGCGAGACAGGAGCGTCTGGCGGACCTGGTTGCTGAAGAACTGCGAGATGCTGGTCTTGAAGTTGCCGGTGGTATAGGACTGGATCTTGCTGATCTCGTTGTCGAGGCCCTTGGGGTCGAAGTTGGTCAGGGCGACGATGTAGTTCTGGGCCTGCTTCTTGGCTGCCGAGACATCGCCCTGCTGACCGTTGAGGTGGAAGTAGCCATAGCCGAAGCCGATGGTGCCGGCGACGCCCAGCACCGCGAGCGTCGTGGCCAGTCGGAACGGCCAGCGGCGCCCGCCTCGAGCCGCACGCTGGGTGGGCTCAGCGACGCCGGCTCCGGTCTCGACATGCTCTTGGGTCTCCGGCTCCGGTCCCGCGGCCGGTGTGGAGGTTGGCTGCTCGACCGTGGCGCCGACGCTCGCCAGGGCGGCCGCCTCGGCGGGGTCGAAGCGGTTGTCGACGTCGGGCTCGGTCGCACGGTCCGCAGGCCGCTCGCCGCCCGGCCGAGACCCGGGGCCGACGACCCGAACGCCTCGGACGCCGCGGTTGGTCATGTCTGACTCCGATCAATGGCAGTTGTGCTGGTGCGACGGAGGAACCTGAGGTGCCGAAGCGTGGAGTCGCGCCTGTTCAACTTCTCCCCAGGGACCCGAAAGTCCTCCACGCGGGGCCGGCGACGGAGTAGCGCCGCCATCGACAGGATCGCCAGCAGCAGCAGGGGCAGTGCTGCCGCCCAGTGATCGGCCGGGAGGTGGGCGGCCGAGGGCACCCCGGGCCCGGGGACGGGCGGACCGCCGCCCCGGACCTGGGAGGCCGACGCGGGGGCCGGTTGCGGCGGGCTGCCCGAGTAGTAGGGCGGCTGGGGAGGCGTGTCCTGGGTCGCCGGCCCGACGCCGGCGCCGTACTCGGTGTTGCAGCCCGGGGCCAGGTACGCCGGAGGCAGATTGCGCGTCGTCTGGTAGTTCTGGCCGTCGCCGGTCAGGGGGGGCGGCAGGAGGATGTGGATGCGTAGCTGCTCGGTGGGTCCGGGAGACGGCGCCTTCGGCCCCAGCGGGTACTGGGTGACCCCGATCGTGGCCAGCGTGGTGGCGAACTTGGTGTCGCCGGCGAAAATCTGGCCCAGGTTGGACAGGTTGGCCGGCTGGGCGACGTTGCTGGTGAAATCGGCGAGATCGTGGGTGAGGCAGGCCAGGTTGGGTCGGGAGTCCAGCACCAGCTTCTGGATCACGCTGGCTGCCGTGGCTCCGTTGTTCATGAGGTTGACGATGTCATGGCTGTGCTGGGCCAGGACCTGGGTGAGAACCGCGGTGTTGGTCAGGGCCTGGTTGAAGGCCGGGCCGTTGGCCGACAGGGTGTCGAAGAACGGCGGGGCGTTGTTGAGCAGGGTTTGGAACTGGGCCTGGTTGGCGTTGAGCTCCTGCGCCAGCTGGTCCCCTGCCGAGATCAGGGTGTGGATGTCGTCTCCCCGGCCGTTCAGCGCCACGGCCAGCTCGTGGACGAAGCTGTTGAGGTCGCCGGTGGGAATGGCCCCGAACAGCCGGTTGGCGGTGTTGACCACCTGGCCCACGTCGGGCGGGGTGGGGTCGGGGGCAGTGGGGACGATGGCGCCCTCGCGCAGCAGGGCGGCGTTGGCCGGTGCCCCGGGTGGAGGGACGAGGTCGATAGCCTGCTCGCCGAGTGGGTTCGCCCGCACAATCTGGGCCTGCACGTTGTTGGCCAGGTGCTGGCCCGGCTGGATGGCCATGGTGACCCTGACCCGGTCACCCGCTAACTGGACGGACTTCACCGCCCCGACGACGAGCCCGTTGTCCGTTACGTAGAACTGATCCCTGAGCCCGGCGGTGGAGGGGAAGTAGGCGACCACGTCCGTCTCGTGCTTGAACGGATTGTGCAGCACCGACAAGTAGCCGTAGGTGGCCAGGGCGGCGGCGGCCAGGAAGAAGACAACCAGGTTGATCTTGATGCGCGCCGAGATGACCATGCCTACCCTGCTCCGTGACAGGACGTCAGCGGGTTGTTGGGGTCGGATCCGCCCAACTGGGTGGGCAGGCCGCAGGTGATGGTGTCGAAGACGACCGGGATCTGGGAGAAGTTCTGATCGGGGTGGATGAGCTCCTTGGCCTCTTTGAGGAAGATGGGGAACTGCCCGACCACGTCGGACAGGTCGTTCTGGTGCTGGGCCACCTGGTTGACGGTGGCCAGCAGGCCGTTGAAATCGGCGTTGATCTGGGGGAAGTAGGAGCCGATGAGGCTCACGCTCTGGGTCGACACCTGGGACAGCCGGGTGAGCAGGCCCTCCAGCCGGTTGCTCTGGTCGTTGAGCTCCTTGGTCGTGACGGCGAAGTTGGTGAGGGCCTGGGCGTTGGCCTGGGCCGACGGGGCCAGCTGAGCGGACACCTGTGCCACGTTGTTGATGAGCTGAGTCAGGGTGCCCGAGTGCTGGGCATACCCCGCGACGACCGTGTTGAGGTTGTCGACGAACTGGTGCAGGGCCGGCCCCTGGTCTCCGAAGGCCTGGGCTCCCTGCTGGAGCGTCGTGGCCAGGTCGTTGGCCGACAGGGATCCGATGAAGTTGGTGCCCGCCTGCACCAGCTGCTCCACGCCCGGGTCGACCTGGGTGTTGGTGATGGTGGCCCCATTTGCCAGCGAGGGAGTGGGGGGCTGGCCCTGGATGGGCTGAAGGGAGACGATCGTCTCGCCGATGAGGGACGTCTGGGTCAGGTGGGCCGAGACCGCGGCCGGCACGTGGGCGCTGCGGTTGATGGTCAGGTCGACTGAGGCGTGGTCACCGACGCGGTGCATGCCCGTCACGTGCCCCACGGTGATGTCGGCCACCTCGACCGGCGCGTCGGGAGCCAGCGCTCCTATGTCGGGGAATGCGGCGTGGGCCGTCATGGTGGTGGGCGCGCCCGGCGCGCAACTCGCCAGCAGGGCGCCCGCGAGGAGCCCGACGGCAACGAGGGCGCCCCGAACCCAACCTCGGCGGACGAGCTTGGCGCCGCGCCAAGATTGCCGCTCTCGGGCCACGGCGCGAGCCGTCACCTTGCCCTCGCCTTGCTGATGCGTCTCAGGAGCTCCAGCGCCGCCGCGAGACCAGCGATCACGACCAGTGCCAGGATCACGAGCCCCCAGTTGGAGTGGCCCTTCTGCGCGGCCGGTTGGATGGCCGTGGGCATGCCGGGCAGCTGGTTGGCGCCGGGCGCGCTCAGGCTGTTGCCGCTTGGTGGTGGCGGCGGCGGAGAGGCCAACCCGGCGGTGATCTGTGACTGTTGGGTCGGCGTCAGCCCGGGGATCTGCTGGAGTCCGGCGTTGAAGGCCTGGCCGGCGGTCGGCGTCTGACTCGAGGGACCGGCGTTGGGGGGTGTGTTGGCCGGGGGGGCCTGCTTGGCCAGGACGTTGGCGAACTGGGTGATGACCGGGGTGAAGAAGCTTGGGTTGCCGCAGCCGCTCGCAGTGTTAGTCGCGGAGTTCCATGCTGCCGGCCCGAGGAACCGCCGGCACACGCTGGCCAGGCGGTCGGCCAGCGAGGCCGCGAATGCAGGCTCGACCGTGGCCGCTCCCGACCCGACATTGATCGGCTCCCAGTTGTGGACCGGGTCGTAGCCCTGCTCACCGAACAGGTGGACGAGCGAGGAAAGCGACTGGTCGAGACTGCCGAGGTTGCGGTCCAGGCCCCGGCTGATCGAGGTCAGGTTGCCGACATCCTGCTGGAGGGGAGCCAAGTTGGGCTGGAGCAGAGCAGTCGCCTGCACGGTGGCGTCGTTGAGATGGTTGATCGCACCTGACAGCTGGTCCCGGTTGGCGGCCAGCACGCCGGAGACCGTGTTGTAGTTGTTGATGAATTGCCCGATGATGCCGTTCTGCTTGTCCAGCGTCCCGGTGAGCTGGCCGACGGCGCCGACCAGCTGGCCGAGCTCGTTGCCCTTCTGGGCCAGCAGGCCGATCGTCCCCGAGGCATTGTGGATCAGCGAGTTGAGCTGGGCACCGTTCCCTTGCAGCACCTGGGCCAGGCTGGTGACCGCCCCGGCGGCGGTGGGCGGGTTGATGGCGCCCAGGAACTTGTTGAGGCTGCCGAGCAGCTCGTCGGTGGTGGCCGGCACCGACGTTCGAGACACGGGGATGACCGAGCCGGCTGGCAGGCGCGGCCCGCCCGTGTAGCCGGGCGACATCTGCACGAAGCCCTGGCTGAGCAGGGTGTCCTGGGTGATGTCCGCCCGCGCGCCGGCGGGCAGCGGGTACTTGTCGTCGATCGACATCTTGGCCAGCACGTGGTCGCCCTCGTTGGTCACCGAGGTGACCGTGCCGATCGGGATGCCGAGTGCCTTGACCGGGGTCGGGGCGAAGAGGTTGTCACCCCGGGAGAAATCGGCCTGGAGCGTATAGGTGCCTGACGACCCCCCGGTGAGGGCCGAGCAGGCCGAGGCAGCCACGGCCAGGCACGTCAGCAGAGCCAGACCGGCGATGGCCCGGCCGCGGCGGCGGAGGGGCCTGGCGGTGGTCCGGTACCGCTCCCGCCCGCTCACGGAGTGCCTCCCAGCTGCGAGGCGAAGAGCGACGCGATCGACTGCGCGCCCGACACCGAGCCAGGGAGCGTCGCCGCGTTGCTGGCCGACGTCGGTGCGGGCGAGCTGCCCGAGGACGACGGCGCGGCCGACGCGGGCGACCCCGACGACTGGGCCGACGAGTGGCCGAACTGGTTGGGGTCGATGCTGGGCTGGGTCGCGCACGACCGTCCCCCCTGCTGGGCCGGGTCGGGCGGCAGGGCCTGGTTGAAGATCTGGTTGAGCGTCCCGCAGTTGTCGAAAATGGACGCCTCGGCGCTGCCGCGAATGCCGGCGGACGAGGAGACGAATGGAGTGACGATGTCGCTGTTGGGCCCGACGTAGCCGATGTTGGAGAACCCGCTGACCGCCACCGCGGCGTAGCCCAGGCCCTGGGTGAGGTCGACCTGGCGGCTGTCGATGGTCTGCAGGTCAGTGTGGATCTCGTTGAGGATGGCCTGGAGCTTGGGCCGGTTGGCCCCCACGAGGCCGGAGAGCTGACCGGCCGCCTGGTCGGTCGAGTCGATCAGCTGGGCCAGCGCGGTCTTGCGCTGCGCCAGACCCCCGACGACGACGTTGAGGTTGGCCAGGATGTTGGCCAGTTGGTCGGACCGACCATTGAGGGTACCCACCAGCGTGTTGGCCGCGTCCAGCAGCACGGAGACCTCTGCCTGTCGCTGGTTCACCGTGGTGGTGAGGCTGTTGAGGTTGTCGATAATGGTGGTGACGTTGCCTCGCTGGCCCTGGGTGACCGCCTGCAGGTCGGCCAGGAGCTCGTTGATCTGGGCCGAGTTGGTCTGGTTGAGCGACGGCACGGCGGTGTTGGCCAGCTCGTTGAGGTTGAACGGGACCTTGGTCTTGGTGATGACGGAGCCCTGGTGGAGCTGGTGGGCCCAGTCCGTGCCGGGATCGAGGTAGACGGCCTGGGTGCCCAGGAACGACTCGATCTTGATCTCGGCCGTCGAGTCGGCGGGGACCTGGGTGCCGGAGTTGATCTCGAGTGGCACCCGGACCTGGTTGCCGTCCAGAGTGGCGGCGCCGACCTTGCCGACCTTGATGCCCGCCACCATCACTGCATCGCCAGAGCTGATGCCGGACGTGTTGGGAAACATGGCGGTGGTCTGGAAGGTGCTCGTGAAAATGCTGCCGCCCTGAATGAACAGAGCACCAGCGGTGAAGACCAGGATGACGGCCAGGGCGACGCTGCCGATGATGTAGGGGTTGCGCTCGCTGAACGACTTCGGTGAGAAGGACGGCATCCGCCAGGCGCGAACGGGCAGGAGCTTGGCGGTGCGTACCGGTGTCCGGCCATTTCCGTGCCGGGCCTGACCGTTGCCCTCGGGCGAGCGTTCGGCCTCGTGCGCCGGAGCGCCGTCGCCGTTGCCCCCTGCACCGTTACCGCCCCCTCCGTTGCCGCGGAACGGGAGCTTCTTGCGCAGAGCGCCCAGGCCCGGAGGTCTCATGACCCGCCTCCCCCCGACGAGGCCGCCCGGAGGAAGTCACCGAGGTTCGGCTGGCTGCGGGCCACCTGGGCCGCCCCCGGCATCGGGAGCGAGCCGGACGAGGTGGAGGCTGAGGAGGCTGGTGATGCCGGCGCCGACGTCTGGGACGGGGACGACGATCCCGGCGCGTTCGGCGCCGGGCTGAAGATGCAGGTCTGCTCGTGGGAGGCGCAGACGTAGAGGCCGGAGCCCTGGAAGTACTGCCCGTTCCTGGTCACGTTGGCGAAGGCGGCCACGTTGGAGAGGGTGCTGAGGCCCTGGAGCAGGTCGGCGTGGTGCTGGCTCAAGACGTCGGTGATGTTCTGAAGGCTGTTGATGGTGGCGTCGAGGTTCCCTCGGTTGGTGGAGAAGAGGTTCGACAGCTGGGAGGCCAGCTGGCCGAAGTCGGAGATGGCCGTGTCGAGGTTGTCGTTGTTGGACGCCAGCACCTGCGACGCCTGGCTGAGGTTGTCGATCAGGGTGTTGATGTCGCCGTTGCGGGAGGCCAGCGTGCTCAGGACCTGGCTCATGTTGTCGATGATCGAGCCCACCTGGGTGTCGGAGGCGCCGAGGGCCGAGGACAGCTGGGCCGAGTTGCCGAGCAGTCCGGTGACCTGGGCCTGGTTGCCCTGGAGGGCGCCAAGGATGCCCTGGACGAAGGTATTGGCGTCGTTGGGGTTGACAGCCTTGAGCAGCGGACCGGCGGCGTTGAGGAAGGCTCCGATGTCGGCCCCGGCGAAGGTCTGGGACTCGGGGATGGTGTAGCCAGCGCTCATGACCCGGCCGGTGTTTTCCGGGTAGATGTACAGGTCCTTCTGGCCGATCACGTTGCGCCAGCGGAGCCCGGCCTGCGTGCTCGACCTGACCTGCACGCTCTTGTCGAGGGAGAAGCTGACCTTCGCCGCTCCGTGCATGAGCTTGATGGAGTTGACCGTCCCCGAACGTATGCCGGCGATCTTGACCGGGTCGCCCTTGGAGAGCCCAGTGGCGTCCGACAGGACCGCCGAGTAGCCGCTGGTGCTGCCGAAGTAGAGGTTGCCCAGCTTGATGACAATGCCGATTGCCAGCGCGAAGCATATGGCCGCGAAGATGCCGAACTTGGCGATGGTCTTGGCCTCGTGGCGGCTCGTGCGCAACCTCACGGCAGCCCCCCGGCAGCCCGCTGGATGAAGGACTGAGGCGTGCTGGGCCTGGGTGCCTGGGGCTGGGACAACCCGCCCACGGCGTTGTTGAGGAGCTGCTGGGCGGCGGCGGCCAGCGACGACGGGCTGGGCGCGGCGGGAACGGGTGTGCTGGGACCTGGGGGAGCCCCAGCCGGTGCAGCCGCGGTAGCGGGCACTGGTCCAGGCGGGGCGGCGCAGTGCAGGTACGTGCTCCCGCCCGCCAGCGCGCTCGCCAGCTGCATGATGGGGCTGTTCGGGGGTTGGTTCGCTTCAGCCGGTCCCAGCAGAGCGCACACCAGGCTGTCGATCTGGCTCCACTGGGCGAAGTTCTGGAAGTAGGCGAACCGCTGGCCCGATGGGGTCACGTTGCTGGGGGTGAGGTTGTTGGCCCCGTTGGTGATGAACCGGATGAAGACGTCCAGAGCCTTGGTCAGCTCGCCGACATTGGGCCCTTGGGAGATGACGAGACGGCTGATGTCGGCTCCCGAGTTGATGATCGTCACGAGGTCCGGGTGGTAGCGGGACAGGAAGTCGGCCAGCTGGCCGGCCAAGGGCGTCGCCGTGTCCAGCAGGTGCTGGAAGGAGGCCTCGGCCTGGTTGAGTACCGGGAGGGCCTGGTTGACGTTGGCCGAGATCTGGTTGATGGGGCCAATGTCGGGGGCGAAGCCGGCGGCCAGACGGTTGGAGGAGTCGAGGAGCTGGCTCTGCGCGTTCATGGTCTGGGCCAGGTAGCCGGTGAGCTTGAGCCCCTCCTGGAGGCCGGCCTTGATCTCCGGGGCCTCGCCCTCGAGGGCCTGGTTGCTCTCGACGAAGAGGGTGTTGAGGTCCTGGGGGCTGATCTGCTCGAGCAGCGGAACCGTGCTGTTGATGAGGTCCGCGAGCTGGCCGTTCACCGAGGTGGGGCCTATGGTGCCGCCGGGCGCAACGTAGGGCGGGTGGGTGCCGGTCGGGAAGTCGAGCTCCACCACCTCGTTGCCGAAGAAGCTCTCGGGCGTGAGAGTCGCCTGGGCGTTGGTCGGGACCTTGAAGCCCTTGTTGAGCTTCATCACGAACTTGGCCTGCAGGTTCGAGAGATCGATGGACGAGACCTTGCCCACCTCGACTCCTCGATAGTCGACGACCGACCCGGGATAGATGTTCTGCCCCGCCTTGGCGAAGGTGGCCGTTACCGGGTAGCTCGGGTGGAAGCTCCCGAGGCCGACGTTGACGCCCAGCCACGACATGTTGACCAGGAGGGCCGCGATGGCCAGGGCGCCGGCGACTCGGAATCGGCGCCCCCTGAGCATCATCCGACCAACCTCGCTCCGCCCGAGCCGTAGAAGGCGAAGGAGAGCACCATGTTGAGCACGGCGATGGCCATGAACGAGTAGCGGATGGCCCGCCCGGTCGCAATGCCGACGCCCACCGGGCCGCCCGTGGCGTAGTACCCGTAGTAGCAGTGAACCAGCGTCACGACGATTGCGAAGACGACGACCTGGATGAACGAGAACAGGACGTCGATAGGGGGAAGCAGCAGGTTGAAGTAGTGCTGGTAGACGCCGAGGGGGAGACCGTAGAACTTGGTCGAGATCAACTGGGTCCCCAGGTAGCTGGCGAACAGGGCCGCCAGGTAGAGCGGCACCATCGTCAGCACCGCCGCCCAGATCCGGGTGCCCACCACATAGGCGACGCTCTCCACGCCGATGACCTCGAGGGCGTCGATCTCCTCCGACACCCTCATGGCTCCGATCTCCGCCGTGAAGCCCGCGCCGACCTTGGCGGCGAAGGCGATGCCGGCGATAAGGGGCACGACGATGCGGGTGTCGGCCAGCGAGGCAACCACCCCGATGAAGGCCTGGGCGCCGATGCCCTGGAGGGAGCTGAAGCTCTCCAGACCGACCTCGTACCCGGTGGCGGAGCTCAGGGCGAACACCACGAAGAACATGCCCCCGCCCACCACCACGGCGCCGATGCCGACCGTGACGTTGGAGATCTCGGCGATGATCTCCGCACGGTGCGTGGCCGCCCGAGGAAGGCTCGCCAGGGCCCGGCCGAAGAAGGCGAACTGCTCGTAGAACCGCTCGAGCTGCAGCGCCAGCCCGGTGGCGGGCCGTGTCACGGAGGAGACCGGCGACCGGAGCACCCGACTACAGCACCTTCTGGGGGACGAAGTTGATGTACACGGCCGTGAACACCACGTTCACGAAGAACAGAAGGAGAACGGTGATGACCACTGCGTTGTTCACCGCTTGCCCCACACCCTTGGCGCCGGGCTTGCAGTTCAAGCCTCGGTAGCAAGCGACCATGGCGGCGATGAACCCGAACGTGCACGCCTTCACCGCGGCGAGATAGAAGTCGGAGGTCTGGCCCAGCTCGTTGAAGCCCGCGAAGAAGCTCGAGCTGGTCACGTGGGCGGAGGTGGTGGCGAAGAAGTAGCCGGAGGCGAGCCCCGCTACCGTGACCACGGAGTTGAGCAGGAAGCCGAGCACGACCGAGGCGAGGATCCGGGGCAGCACCAGGCGGTGGACCGGGTTCACCCCCATGACCTCCATGGCCGAGATCTCGTCCCGGATGCGGCGGGAGCCGAGATCCGAGCACATGGCCGAGCCTCCGGCCCCCGCGATGATCAGCGCGGCCGTCACCGGTGCCGTCTCGCGCACCACCGCCACCACGAGGGCGGCTCCCATCTGCGAGCTGGCCCCGAACTGCTGGAGAAGAGACCCGACCAGCAGCGCGATGACGAGACCCAGGGGTATCGCGATCAGTATCAGGGGGAGCGTGCAGACGCGGACGAGGAACCAGCACTGCTCGAAGAACTCGGCCCGCGGGAAGGGCCGGCTGGTGATGTGGCGCATGGCGTCCAGGGCGAGGGCGAACATGCCGCCTGTCTCGCGGACGAGCGTGAGGACCCGCTTGGTGCCCGGTAGCTCACTCAGGCCGTTGGTTCTCATCGCCATGGCCGCCACCCCATGCCCCGTCCACCGCCGCCGCTCCATGGATGTTGAGGGGGGCATGCCCAACTGACCGTGCCCGGCCATAGTCCACCGAACACCATCGGCCCGAGTGTCCGTGCCGTACGAGCCACAGCGCTAGTGCCCCCTGGATCGGCGCCCTAAAGGTGGTCCTCCCCTCAGTTCTTCGTATACAGATTCGACCTCCAGGCGTCGGGATCCTCCGGGTCTGTCGTGATGAGATCCCTGCTGTGCGAACTATGTCGAGCGCAATGGGCGCCCGGCGCAGCGCGGGTCAGATCTGGACGGGGCCGCCGTCGTCGAGCACCGTGAGCGAGGTCCCTTCCGGTGCCAGCTGATCCAGCATTCCGTACGCCATGCGAGGGAAGGCGAGCACGCACTCGTGGATGGGAACGGCCGTCTGCGGCCGCACCGTGCGGATGTAGTCGACGGCCTCCGACAGCTTCATCCACGGTGCCCCGGCAGGTACGCCCAGCACCTCCACCGGCTCGTCGGGGACGGTGAAGGCGTCACCAGGGTGGAAGAACCGGTCGGCCACGAGGTAGCCGACGTTGGGCACGACGGGAAGGTCGGGGTGGATGACAGCGTGGCGCCGACCGTAGGCCCGGATCGGCACGCCGAGGTCGAAGGAATCGCCCTCGTGCACCACCTGGGCGGTCACCCCCCGTTCGGCGAGCGGCTCGGCGCTCGCCTCGTCGGAGACCACGCGAGCATCCGGGTTGCTCTCGAGGAGCGTGTACAGCCGCTCGACGTCGAGATGGTCTCCGTGGATGTGGGTCACCAGGACGCCGGTCAACCCGGTGAGGCCGTCGAAGCCGGTCGAGAACGATCCCGGGTCGAGCAGCAGGCGGGCGCCGCCTTCCTCGACGAGCAGACAGGAGTGGGCGAACTTCTGGATGCGCATCTTCGTTCCCCTCTCTATCTCCCCGTGAAGCTGCCCGGCCGTCGCTCGGCCACGGCGAGCACCCCCTCGCGGGCGTCGTCTGTCGCCCCCAGCCGGGCCTGCTCGGCCGCCTCGTGGGCGGTCGCGGCCCGCACCCGGTCTGCGAGCCCGGTCCGCAGCGTACGGTTCATGGCTTGCACGGCCAGCGGCGCGTTCTCCGCGATCTCGCCCGCCAGGTCGATGGCACTGGCCCGGACCCGGTCCGCGGGGACGCACTGGTCGGCCAGGCCGAGCCGGGTGGCCTCCTCGCCGTTGAACCGCCGCCCGGTGAACAGCACCAGCGCCGCCCGGCTGGGGCCGACCAGCTCCGGCAGCGTGACGCTCAACCCGAAACCGTGATGGATGCCCAGCTTGGCGAAGTTGGCGCTGAAACGCGCCTCGGCGCAGGTGACCCGCATCGAAGCGGTCAAGGCCAGGCCCAGACCGCCACCGACCGCGGGCCCATGGACCGCCGCGACCACGGGTGTGGCGACGGCGCAGAGCCGCGCCGCGCCCTCGTAGAGCCGAGCCGTCACCGAGGTGGAGGTCGGGCGCACGTCAGTCTGGTCTCGTGGCCCCTCGCCGCCGAGGTCGGCGCCGGCGCAGAACGAACGGCCCTCGGCGGCCAGCACCGCCGCCCGCACCGCAGAGTCGCCGTCGAAGGCCTCCAGGGCGTCGGCGATCGTCTCGACGAGCGTCGGGCTCAAGAAGTTGTGCGGCGGCCGTCGCATCTCGATGATCCCGACACCATCGTCACGGACGTCGATCGTCGCCACGTCAGACACGCTCACCTCTCTACTGTCCGGCCCTGCTGCTCAGCAAACGACCGGATGGCTCGGGGCTCTCAGCTCGTCCTGGCGACCACGTCGCGCGCCACCTCACCCCAGCGGGCGAGCGACGAGGGGTCCTGCTGCCACGCGGCGCCGGCAAAGTAGGCGACCGCCCGGTGGGCAACACCTCCCAGGCGGGCCACGATGGCATCGGAGAGCTCGTCCCAGTCGCAGGCCACGACGAAGTGCTCGAGGATGTCGTCGGTGACGACGGCGCTCATGCCGGCCAGGTCTCCGGACTTCTGTCGCGCCCTGATCCTGGCTGTCGTCCCCTCGAAGCCGACCTGGTCGAAGATGAACCCGTAGTTGGCCGTCGAGCCGTAGAAGGCGACCTGCACCCGGGCCACCTCCCGCCACCGGGCACGCTCGTCCTCGGTGTCGCCGACGGCGGTCAGGACCGGGACGATGAGCGTCAGCTCGGAGGGGTCCCGACCGGCCCGGCGGGCTCCCGCGGCCGTCTCCGGAAGGACCGTCTCGGCCAGGTAGGTCGGGGTGTTCAGGGGATGGACATGCACCCCGTCGGCGATCTCGCCCGCCGTGCGCAGCATCCACGGGTTGACGGCGGCCACGTCGATGGGCGGATCGGCGACGTCGAGAGCCCCTGGCGACCATTGCGCTGGCAGCAGTGACAACGACCAGAATCTGCCCTTGAAGTCGAGGGGTTGCTCGCCCCTGAAGGCGGCGAAGATTGCCCGCACGGCCTCGACGTACTCCCTGAGCCGGGGGCCGGGTGGGTCGAACGGCGCGCCGTAGCGTCGCTCGATGTGGGCCCGCACCTGGGTGCCGAGACCGAGCCGGAACCGTCCGCCGGTCGCCTCGGCCAGCTCCCAGGCCAGCTCCGCGGTCACCATCGGGCTGCGGGGGAAGGCCACCGCGATTCCCGTGCTCA
>DASXCO010000021.1 GCA_036491125.1 Acidimicrobiales bacterium
GTCGGGCTCGTGGGTGATGAGCACGACGGTTCGGCCCGCCCGATTGAGCTCCCGGAAGAGCTGGAGGATGTCGGCGCTCGCCACCGAGTCGAGGTTGCCGGTGGGCTCGTCGGCCAGGATCAGGGACGGGTCGGTGACCAGTGCCCGGGCGACCGCCACCCGCTGCTGCTCGCCGCCCGAGAGCTCGCCCGGCCGATGCTGGACCCGCTCCGCCAACCCGACCCGCGCCAGGGCGGCCAGGGCCTTGTCCCCGCGATCGTTGTCGCCCGCATACAGCAGGGGAAGCTCGACGTTGCGCCCGGCGCTGAGGCTCGGGAGCAGGTTGAACTGCTGGAAGACGAAGCCGATGCGACGGTTGCGCACGATCGCCAGCTCGGCCTCGGTCATCGACCCCACGTCGTCACCCGCGAGGCGGTAGCTGCCCTCGGTGGGCACGTCCAGGCACCCGATGATGTGCATCATCGTGGACTTGCCGGACCCCGAGGGGCCCATGATGGCCACGAACTCGCCTTGTGAGATCGTCAACGAGACGCCGCGCAGGGCCTCCACCGACAGCATCCCCGTGCGGTAGATCTTGCGGACGTCGGTGAGCTCGATGAGCGGCCGGTCCAGCGTGGCCGTCGGGGCCAATCCCGGCGCACGCTCGATGCCGTCGGAGCCCTCTGCGGGGCCCACCGGGTCGCCGTGCTGGCCTCCCGGGCCAGCCGTTCCGCCGGGCTGGCCTCCCGGGCCAGCCCCGCTACCGAAGCCCGACGCCATCATCCGCCGCCCGCAGCCCGGCCCGCTCCGCCACCGGCACCTCCTCCACCGAAGCCGCCGCCGCCGCGACCGCCTCCGCCGAATCCGCCGCCCCCGAAGCCCCCGCCTCCACCGAAGCCCCCGGCGCCTCCCGGGCGGGTCGAGTTACCGCTCGGCAGGGAGGCGTTCAGGTTGGCCAGCACCACCTGATCACCGGACGACAGCCCGGACGTGATCTGGGTCCGTGCGGCATCCGTCGCGCCGGTGGTGACGGTGCGGCCGACTTCCTTGCCCCCCTGGAGCACATTCACGAAGCTCCGGGAGCCGACGTTGTGCACCGCACTTGTGGGCACGGTCAGCACGTTGCTCGTCTGCTGCACCACCATCGACACCTGGGCGCTGGCGCCGGCGAACAGCCCGGGCGGCGTGCCAGTGATGGCGATGGTGACCGGGAAGCTGGCGACGCCCGAGCTCTGTGTCGCCAGCGGGGTGATCTGCGAGACCGTGCCGTACACCGGCGTGGTGGAGCCGTTCGGCGTGATCACCGCCTGGTCGCCCATCTTGATCTTCCCGATCTGGGCGTCGGTGACCGACGCCTGCACGTTGAAAGAGCCCGGTGAGATGAGCACGATCGCTGCGCTCGAGGAGGTGGAGCCGGAGGCTCCGGAGGAGCCCGAGGAGCCGGTCGAGCTGGAGGAGCCCGTGGAGCCGGAGGACGCCGAACCCGAGGCGCCGCCCCCAGAGGACGAACCTCCCGAGCCGCCCGACGACCCACCCGACGAGCTCGCGCTGCTGCTCGTGCCGCTCGAGCCGCTCGAGCCGCCGCCGGAGACCGACTGGCCGGGAGTGACGTTGACCGCCCCGACGGTCCCCGCGAAGGGCGCCACGATGTTGGCGTCGTTCATGTTCGATTGGGCCTGCGTGAGCTGGGCCTGAGCAGAGGCCTGCTGCGCCTGGGCTGATGCGATCGACGCGTTGTCCGACGCGATGGTCTGGGAGGTGGCGGTGATCGGCTCGGCGGCGAACTTCGCCTCGGCGGAGTTCACCGCCGAGTCGGCGGAGTTCAGCGAGGACTGCGCCGCCGCCACCTGGGCCCCGAGCGTGGTGGTATCGAGTGTTGCGATGGTGACGCCCGCGGCCACCTGCTGACCCGGTTGCACGGTCACGGTGGCCACCCGCCCGCTCGTGGCGAAGTCGAGGTTGGCCGTGTTCGTGGGCTGGATCGTCCCCGTCGAACCGATGGTCTGCCGCACCGTGCCCAGCTGCGCCGCCACCGTGCGGTAGTTGGTGCTGCCGGAGCTCGTGAGGAGCCACGCCGTGACACCTCCAGCCACGACCGCCACCACGACGACGATGGCGACGACACTTCGACGGCTTACTCTTCCCGATACCCGGCGACCGAGGTTGAGACGGGCGAAGGACCTGGACCGGACGAGCGACACCTCAGCGACCCCTATCTCCGATGGCCGAAATCCCTGATCGCAGGGCGATGCCCCAGCTGGGAATCCTCACGGCTGACTATGGCAGCATGCCAAGCTGGGATGATCCTGAGAAGACCGTAGAAATTGGCTGAGGATCAACAGAGAGGCCGAGCACACAGCCAGCACGGGTGGCCGGCCCGAGCACTGGAGAACCCGGGGACGACATGGCCAACCAGCTCACGGGCGTCCACCACTTCGCCCTGACCGTTACCGACCTCACTCGCAGCACGCCCTGGTACCAGCGCGTCCTGGGACTGGACGTCCTGCGCGGGGTCGAGGTGGCGGGCGTCTCGTTCGTCACCCTACGCTCGGAGTCCGACGGGCTCATCCTGACGCTGTACCAGCACCCGGCCAACCGCGGGGAGCACTTCGACGAGACGCGCACGGGTTTGGACCACATCAGCTTCGGAGTAGCCAGCAGGGGCGAGTTGAAGGAGTGGAGCGAGCGCTTGAGCGAAAATGGGGTCGACCACTCGCCCGTTGCCGAAGATCCATTCGGCGCCGTGCTGGTCTTTCGTGACCCCGACAACATCCAGCTCGAGCTGGTGGCGCCGGTTTGAGCAGCCGACCTGGAACACCGCCGACCCGCGGGCGGCGGCCGAATGTCTCGGCACACCTGGCACAGGAGCGACGAGTGGCGGAGGTTGACGTTCACGAGCGGGCCACCGTCCAACAACCCGACGGGCCCGGGCTCTCCGCCACGCTGCTGCGGGTGGGCGAGCGGGCCGGCCGGCGCGCCTGGCCGACAGCCAAGGCGCTGGCCCGTCCCGTCGGTCTCTACCTCATCTCGAGGGTCGCCATCGCGCTCGCCATCGGGTTGGTGATTGATCTCAACCTCGGGCTGGCCCAGCACCAATTCAACGGCCCGTGGCCGACGAATCCTCCCGGCCGGCCGCTCTTCGAGGCCCTCGGTATGTGGGACGGCGGCTGGTACATGCGGATCGCCCACAACGGCTACACGACCTCGCTGCATCCGCTGAGCGCCTACACGCCAACCGTCGCGTTCCTGCCCCTCCTGCCTGTGCTCCTGCGGATCACCACCTTCCTCACAGGCCTGAACGTCTTGTACGCCGGGGTGCTGACCTCGTTCGTGATCGGTGTGGTGGCTTCCGCCGCAGTCTGGTTCTTCGTGCGCCGGCTCACCGACGCCGCGACAGCCGATCGGGCGACCGCGCTGTGGTGCTTCTTTCCGGGCGCCATGGCCCTCTCGATGGTCTACACCGAGGGCCTTCTCGTGATCCTGGCCGTCATCTGCCTCGTCGCGCTCATGCGGGGGCGCTGGCTCATCGCTGGTGTCGTCGCTGCCGCAGCCAGCGCCACCTCTCCCGAGGGCCTGGCCCTGTTCGCCTGCTGCGCGTGGGCGGCGGGAGCGGCGATCCTTCGGCGCCCGGAGGAGACAGCCGGGCGCGCACAGGTCGCTCCGCCAACGGACCGGACCCGTCTCGACCCCGGCGTCGTCGACCACAAGGCCGCGCCGAGGATCGCCCGTCCCGGCCGACGCTGGCTGGCCCTGGTCGCGCCCCTGCTGGCGCCCCTGGGCTGGCTCACGTATCAGGGCTACCTCTGGAGACGCACGGGCGACCTCACCATCTGGTACACGGTCGAGAAGCAGTTCTGGAAGGGCGGCTTCGACCCCTGGGGGGCGACCTTCGGCAAGCTCGGCATGGCACTGCAGCATCCCGGCGTCTTCGACTATCTCGTGCCGTCCGTGGGGCTGATAGTGCTCGTGGTGGCCGCGGTGCTCCTCTGGCGCTGGAAGCCCCCGGCCGTAGTGACGATCTACGCAGCGACGGCGATGGCGTTCGTCATCGCCTCCGGGGCGCTCGGACCCCGGCCCCGGTTCTTCATCGCCGCTTTTCCGTTCATCGTCGCCTTGGCCCGCCCGATCCGTGGGGCCGCCTTCCACGGTCTGCTCGGCATCTCCGCCCTGAGCCTCGGGCTGCTGACGATCATCGTGGTGTCCGGCGTCTCGCCGTCCCTGGCGTTCACCCCCTGACCTAACCCGGCCACTCCAGCTATTGGGTGTTTAGGTTTCCGCTCGCGGGGTACCCGGATTGACTACCGCCCTGCTCGCGTCAGGGCGAGGTGCAGCCCGGGAGGTGGCCAAGGGTGTCGGGCGAACCGCAGGAGGGTCATCGGGTAGTCGTCCCGTGGGGGGTCGACGGCGTCATGGGTGTGGTGAAGCGGGTCTACGGCCCGCCCAGACAGCGGCGGGCGCTTGTCTCGGTTCCCCTCAACAACGCATCGGGCGAGACCCTCGAGGAGACGACCGTCAGCGTCTCACTGCGGGCACTGAACGAGGCCCGTCTCCTGGTCCCCAACTGAGCGCTCCCCCCTTCGAGGGCAGCTACTTACCTGGATAGTGGTAGGACGCGAGAGTCGCATTTCCGTCCTCTCCCCCCTAAAACTGCGGTTCAGATCGACAGCGTCGCGCCCGGGCCCGCAGTGAGACAGGGTAAAAGCCCGCATTCGGTGAACTCTTTTCGCACCTATGCCGGAGTCAGGGGTGCGGTACATCGAACTTCCGGGACGGGGCCGGTGCCGGGTGCGCCAGGTCGTCGGGCCCGAAGGCGCACCGACCGTGCTGCTGCTCCACGGCTGGACGGCGACGGCTGACCTGAACTGGGGCGGCTGCTACGCCGGTCTCTCCGAGCACGTCAACGTCGTGGCCCTCGACCAGCGGGGCCACGGCGGAGGCGTCCGCGGCCCGTTCTCGCTCGAAGCATGCGCCGACGACGCCGCCGCCCTCATCGAAGCCATCGGCAGCGGGCCGGTCGTCGCCGTCGGCTACTCCATGGGCGGACCGGTCGCCACGCTGCTATGGCGCCGTCATCCCGAGCTCGTGATCGGGATGGTTCTGTGCGCCACCGCACCTCAGTTCGCGGTGACTTCGGTCGAGCAGCTCGGGCTGTCCGCGCTCGCCTTCTTCGCCCGACCCGCCCGCGGGGTGCCGCGATCGGCCCTGCGGACCGTGCGCGTCGCGGCGGGTGGGGCCCGGAGGATGACGAGCCCAGGCTGGCGTCGGGCCGCCCTGGACATGATCGGTCGCCACGATCCGGCAGCCCTCCTGCAGGCTGCCCGGGCTCTCATCGGCTACAACTCCGACTCCTGGCTCGGCGCCATCCAGGCCCCCGTCGCCGTGGTCATGACGACGGCCGACCACCTCGTGCCTCCCGGCCGTCAGCTGCGCCTGGCCCAGAGCATCCCCGGCTGCTCGCTTTTCGCCGTCGACGGCGATCACGGCGTGTGCAGCGTGCGGCCCGAGCGCTTCCTTCCCGCGCTCGTCGCTGCCCTGGCAGACGTCCGCGGGCGGGCGAAGCGCCGGCCTGGGGCGGCCGTCGGACCCACCGTCGCCGCCTGAGGCGGCAAGGAGCAGTTGAAGCTGCGCTCGTGGCTGCTCGAGCTGCATGACGATCTGCGCGAGCTCGGGCGGCGGGTGCCGACGCTCGGCCCGGCCCCTCCCGCCGAAGAGGGCCGAGCCGTGGTGGTGCCTGACGGGACGAACCAGTTGCCGGCGACCGAGGAGGCGACGAGGATCTGAGGGTGCACCCCAGATCGAAAGGGAGCCCCATGCCAGAGACGACAACCGCGACCGCAGCCGGCACGATCGACCTCGGAGGCGATCTCACCGTGCAGCGCATGGGTTTCGGGGCCATGCGGATCACCGGCAACGGGATCTGGGGCGAGCCTGCCGATCCGGACACGTGCCGGGCGGTGCTGCGCCGGGCGGTCGAGCTCGGGGTGGACTTCATCGACACGGCCGACTCGTACGGTCCCGAGGTGAGCGAGCGCCTCATCGCCGAGGCGCTGCATCCCTACCCCGAGAACCTCGTCATCGCCAGCAAGGGCGGCCTGCAGCGGCCTGGTCCCGGGCGCTGGGATCCTGACGGTCGTCCCGAGCATCTCCGCGCCGCCTGCGAGGGGAGCCTCGAGCGCCTCCGCGTGGACGAGATCCCGCTCTACCAGCTGCACCGAGTCGATCCGCGGGTGCCCATCGAGGAGTCCGTCGGGGCCCTGGTCCAGCTCAAGGACGAGGGGAAGATTCGCCACATCGGGCTGTCCAACGTGGACGAGAAGGAGATCCGCCGCGCCATGGCGGTCACACCGGTCGTATCGGTGCAGAACATGTTCAACCTGGGCAAGCGCCGCTCGGCCGCCGTGCTCGACCTGTGCGAGACCGAGCAGCTGGCGTTCATCCCGTGGGCCCCCATCGGCCAGGGGGCACCGAGCGGCAAGGCCCTGGCCCGGGTCGCCGGCGCCCACGGGGCGACTCAACAGCAGACAGCCCTGGCATGGCTGTTGGCCCGCTCACCGTCCATATTGCCGATCCCCGGCACCTCGTCCCTCGCCCACCTGGAGGAGAACATCGCCGCCGCCTCGCTCCGGCTCAGCCAGACCGAGGTGGACGAGCTCGGGCTCTAGCGGTCGGGCCCGAGTCAGGCTCGCCCGTGTGAGGCTCGCCCGTGGGTGGCGCTCCACCACGCCGCTTCTTCTGCTCCGAGCGGGGTTGACGGCGGCCCGTCGGTGGGCCATAGCTCCTCGGCGATCCGGCGCCAGTTGGCGGTCGCTTCGAGCCGTCCCAGGATGGCGAGCAGGCCGAAGTTGATGCGCTGGAGGATGAGGAACGCGGGCGGCATTCCCGCCCACTTGATGACGTCACCGTCGGTGGCCCGGCCGACCAGGTAGCGCCGGGAGACCTGGCTGGCATAGTCGGCCGTGATGGTGGTGACCTCGTCCTGACGGATCGGCCCCCAGAAGACCTCGAAGAACTCGGCGACGCGCTCGTCGGGGACCGGCGCTCCGGGTGCCATGAAGCCGGCCCGCTCGACGGCCAGCCGGAGGCGGACGACATCCGGCTCGAGGACAGCCGTACGGATGATGTCGAACAATGCGGCGGTGTCGTCCGGCGTGAACCGCTTGACCAGACCGAAGTCGAGGAAGGTCACCCGTCCTCCGGGCCGGAAGACGTAGTTGCCGGGATGCGGGTCCCCGTTGAAGGCCCGCATGCGGTACAGACTCCGGAACACGAAGCGGAAGATCGTCTCCGCCGCCAGATCCCGTTCTCGCTGCTCCCACCCCTCCATCTCAGAGAACCGGACCCCATCAGCGAGCTCGGTGGTCAGGACCCGCTTGCCACTCAGCTCGGACACGACCTGGGGGATATCGATGAACGGGTGACCCTGGTACCAGTCGGCGAAGGCGCGCTGGCTCGCCGCCTCGAGCTCGTAGTCGAGCTCCTCGGTCAGCCTCGCCCTCAGCTCGTCCGCCACGGCCCGCACGTCCAGCCCGGAGAACAGCAGGGGCAGCCCGAGCGAGGCGAGATCGAGGTTGTCGAGGTCGGCCCTGATGGCGTCTTCGATGCCGGGGTACTGGACCTTCACCGCCACAGCCCGCTGATCGACCGTGATGGCCCGGTGGACCTGGCCGATGGAAGCGGCGGCGATCGGCACCGGGTCCCACTCGCTGAACAAGCGGGTGAGGGGTGCTCCGAGGTCGGCCTCGACAACACCGGTCGCCAGCTCGGCGCTCATCGGCGGGGCATCCTGCTGGAGCTGGGCGAGGGCGTCGCGCGCCGAGTCGGGCATGGCGGTGTCGAGGAAGCTGGCCAGTTGGCCCAGCTTCATCAACGCGCCTTTCATGTTCCCGAGGGTCGCTGCCACCTGCTCGGCCGTTCGGAGCTCGAGCTCGGCGTCGAGGGCCTCGCGCCGCTCGGCCGAGGCGAACACCCGGCGGGCCCTGTTGGTCGCCGCGCTCGCGCCCACCTGGGACGCCAGCCTGGCCAGCTCGCCGGTGCGGGCCACCTGGGTGGTGGGACCCACCGGCGCCGGAATCCGGCGTCGGTGGGCGCGGCGCCTGGCCAGCGCAACTGCCGCGACCGCGGTGGCCAGCGCGGCGCCGAGCGCAGCTCCTACAGCCGGCCGCCGGGCGCGAGCGCCCGGTAGCCGGCTGTGGGAGCTCATGGTCAGTATCTTCGCACTACCGCGACGCGCCCCGACGCCCCCAGCCTCGTCGTATGCGCCCGCCGGGCCCGAGCGCCATGATGGGGGACGTGGGCCTCGTCGCTGCGACAGGGTCACCCTGGGCCTGGCATCCCCACCCGGTCGGGTGGGTCGTGATCGTGGGTGCCGCCGCGGGCTACGGCTACCTCCTCCGCTCCTGGGGTGGCGCCGAGCAGTCGCCGGCCGGCCCTGAAGGCCGGCCCGATGACGCCGCTGGCCCGGGGCGCTCGTCGGGGGGCACCACCTCTCGCCGCCAGAAGGCGAGCTTCGGTGCCGGTCTCTTCGTCCTGCTGCTCGCCCTGACGTGGCCACTGGCCGACCTCGCCGACTCCTCGCTCCTCGCCCGCATGACCCAGCGCAGCCTCCTCCTCCTCGTGGCGCCGCCCCTCCTGCTGATGGGCCTGCCCCGGTGGCTCGTGAACCGGCTCACCAGGCCAGCACTCGTCGACAGCGTCCTCGGGTTCCTCACCCGACCGGTCGTCGCCACCCTGCTGTTCAACGCGGCCGTGGTGGCCTCGTTCATCGCCCCGGCCATCAACGGTGAGGCCCGGTCGGGGGCCATCGCCGTCGGCATCAGCCTCGGTCTGCTCGTCGTGGCCATGATCATGTGGATGCCAGTGCTGAGGACCATCCCAGGTGAGCGCTACCTGTCCACGGGCGGGCGCGCCGGCTACCTCATGATCCAGGCCATCCTGCCCAGCTTCCCGGCCCTGGTGTTCATCTTCGCCCGACGTCCGCTCTACTCGGCCTACGCCCACGCGCCGACGACCCTCGGCCTGACACCGCTCCTCGACCAGCAGGTGGCGGGGGCGCTGGCCAAGGTGGTGGGCCTGGGGATACTCCTCGGCGCGGCCGGCTTCTTTCTGTTTCGCTGGCACCAGGCCGAGGAGACCGGATCCGATCCCGATCCCCTCCTGTGGGACGACGTCGAACGGGAGCTGCGCCGCCTCGAGCGTCGATCCCGGCGAACCGACTCCCCGAACTGACCGAGGTCGGATCAGCTCCCGCGGTAGGCGGGGAGGTCCGCGCCGTGGCGGAAGGCGATGCTCAGCCGGGCCCCGGCGGCGGCCACCTTTGGAACGCTGTGCTCCCATCGCCGCTGGAACGTCCCGCCGGTGACCAGCAGGTCCCCGCGACCGAGCGCGAAGGGGCGCGATCGCCCGCCGCCGCGCGGTCGGGCCAGGAACCGTCGAGGATCGCCCAACGAGACCAGTGCGACAATCGGCTCGGCGATCTCGCGGGCGATCCGGTCGCCGTGCCAGGCCACGCTGTCGCGCCCGTCCCGGTACAGGTTGAGCCCCATCGAGTCGAGCGTCACGCCGTAGCGGATCGACAGGAGCTCGCGCATGCGCTCGAGCACGGGCGGCTCGAGGGGCTGGCCCGACGAGCTGTTCCACCCGGCGGTGAGTCGCGGCTCGGCCA
Organism: Acidimicrobiales bacterium; assembly: GCA_036491125.1. NCBI lineage: Bacteria > Bacillati > Actinomycetota > Acidimicrobiia > Acidimicrobiales > Acidimicrobiales bacterium. The sequence goes on from DASXCO010000021.1 coordinate 9,641, forward strand.
CACGGCGCTCGTACATCCAGCGCGACCGCTGTCCCCAGTCGGTGTCGGCTGCCAGGCGGGCGAGCAGCTCGTCGGATCCCGCCACCCACCCCGGGGCGTGGTCGACCCACGAGGTCTCGTCCAGCTCGACCCGGACCAGACCCGAGAACGACGCGTCCACATCCGGCCCCGCCGCCGCGTCGAGCAGCGTCGGCTGCCAGACGAGGTTCATCGGACCGGCAGGGCGATGGTCTTGGTCTCGAGGTACTGCTCGAAGCCCTCCAGCCCGTTCTGGCGTCCGATGCCGCTCATCTTGTAGCCGCCGAAGGGCGAGTCGGCGCCGTACCACACCCCGCCGTTGACGCCGAGCGTCCCCGTGCGGATGCGCCGGGCCACCGACAGCGCTCGCTCCTCCGATCCCGATGCAACCATGCCCGACAGACCGTACCGGGAGTCGTTGGCGATCCGGACCGCATCGTCGTCGTCCTCGTAGGGGATCACGACGAGCACAGGACCGAAGATCTCCTCCCGGGCGATGGTCATCGAGTTGTCGACGTCGGCGAAGGCCGTCGGCTCGACGAAGAACCCTCGGGGCAGGTGCGCAGGGCGACCACCGCCGGTCAGGAGCCTGGCGCCCTCGCGCTGGCCGCTCTCGATGTAGCCAAGGACGCGATCGCGTTGCTTGGCGCTGACGAGCGGTCCCATGATGTGCTGCGGGTCGGTCGGGTCCCCGTAGGCGACCGACTCGAACGCGGTCTTGACGAGCTCGGCGGCCTCGGCGTGCCGAGCCCGAGGGACGAGCAGCCGGGTGGATATGGCGCAACCCTGACCCGCGTGCATGCAGGTGAACGCCGACGCTCCCAACTGGGTCTCGAAGTCGACGTCGTCGAGGAGCAGGTTGACCGACTTCCCACCCAGCTCCAGGAAGACCCGCTTCAGGGTCGGGGCGCCCTTCTCCATGATCCGCTGGCCCGTGGCCGTCGACCCCGTGAAGGAGATGAGGTCCACCCGCTCGTCGGTGACCAGACGCTCGCCGACGAGATGGTCGGAGGACGTCACCACGTTGACCACACCGGGCGGGATGTCGGTCCGCTCGACGATCAGGCGCCCGAGCCTGGTGGCGTTCCACGGTGTGTCCGGCGCCGGCTTGATGATCGTGGTGTTCCCGGTGGCCAGCGTCTGACCGAGCTTGTTGAGGGTGATCTCGATCGGGAAGTTCCAGGGGATGATCGAGCCGACAACCCCGACCGGCTCCTTCCACACCCGCCGGCGGCTCGGTATGCCGAAGGCCTCGTGTTCGCCCAGGTCCCGTTCCCATGCGAACTCGTCGATCATCTTGGCCGGCCAGCGAAGGCCGTCCTCGAGGGGCGCGTCCAGCTGGGGGCCGTAGGTGATCAGGACCGGACAGCCGCTCTCCGACACGAGCTCGGCGCGCAGCTCCTCGCGCTCGGACTCGAGGGCGTCCTGCAGCTGCTCGAGACAGCGCTTGCGAAGCGCCCGGTTGGTGGCCCAGTCGGTCTCGTCGAAAGCCCGGCGGGCCGCGGCGATGGCCCGGCCCACATCCTCGACCGACCCGTCGGCTACGGGCCCCAGCACCTCCTCGGTCGCCGGGTTGACGTTGTCGAACGTCCTGCCCGACACCGCGTCCACCAGCTCGCCGTCGACGAGCATCCGCACCTCGGCCTGAATGGTGTCCATGGCCCACATTCTGTCCGCCCGCGTCCCCGGAGCGCCTGCGGGAGCCGCCCTTCGGGCCGGGGCCCCCAGGGAGCGGGGGCCGAGCGGCCGTGCAGAAAGTCGCCGCCGCGAGGGGATGCCATGATCGGTCCCGTCGACCCGGGACGTGTCGAACCGGACACCGACAGGAGGGTGAACCGTGAGCGAGGTGCTCGAGGGAGTCAGGGTGCTGGAGGTGGCGTCGTGGACCTTCGTACCGGCCGCCGGCGCCGTCCTGAGCGACTGGGGAGCCGACGTCATCAAGGTCGAGCATCCGGCGACCGGTGATCCGCAGCGTGGCCTGATCACCTCCGGCCTGGTGCCCCGGGCCGCCGGCGGCGCCAACTTCATGATCGAGCAGCCCAATCGGGGCAAGCGCAGCGTGGGGATCGACATCGCCACCGCCGAGGGGCGAGAGCTCCTCTATCGGCTGGCCGAGCGGTCTGACGTGTTCCTCACCAACTTCCTCCCGGCCACCCGTCGACGGCTGCAGATCGAGGTCGAGGACATCCAGGCCCGCAACCCCGGCATCGTCTATGTGCGGGGACACGGCCAGGGAGCGCGCGGTCCGGACGCCGAGAAGGGCGGCTACGACGGCGCGTCCTACTGGGCCCGCGGGGGCATCGCCAACGCCCTGACCCCCGCAGGCGCCGAGTACCCGGTCACGCAGCGACCCGGCTTCGGCGACCTGGCCGGAGGCATGACGATCGCGGGAGCGATCTCGGCCGCGCTCTTTCGCAAGGAGCGGCACGGCGTGGGATCGGTCGTCGACATCTCTCTCCTCGGCGTGGCCATGTGGATGCTCTCCCCCGACATCGTCGCCAGCAAGCTCTTCGAGGGCTTCGGGGGCCAGAGCTTCACCCGGGCCAGCTCGCCCAACCCTCTGGTCAACGTCTACAAGACCAAGGACGACCGGTTCCTCACCATCATCATGCTGGAGGCGGACAAGTACTGGCCCGATTTGTGCCGCCACATCGAGCGACCAGAGCTGATCGACGATCCCCGCTTCGTCGACGCGCCGACGAGGTTCGAGAACCGGGCCGAGTGTGTGCGGCTGCTGGACGAGGCCTTCGCCTCCCGAACGCTCGACGAGTGGCGGAAGCGCCTGGCCACCCTCGCCGGGGTATGGGCGCCGGTCCAGACGGCAAGAGAGCTCCACGACGACCCCCAGGTGGCTGCCAACGGCTACCTCCCGGAGATCGACACTGGCGACGGTCAATCGCTGGGCCTGGTTGCCAACCCCGTCCAGTTCGACGAAGCGCCACCCAGCTTGCGACGCGCACCCGAGCACGGCGAGCACACCGAGGAGGTCCTTCTGGAGCTGGGCATCAGCTGGGAGGAGATCGCCGCCTACAAGGAGTCAGCCGCCATCCTCTGACGGTGGGTCCCGCCTGTCCCCCGCTAGGGGGATCCTCCACATCGCCCTGTAGTGAAGGGCCGTGGCACCGCCAGCGGAGGTTTTCACGACGCTCGATTCGGCGCTACCGTTTCGGCCAGCCGGCCGGGTCAGGGTCGGATCGGGAGGGAGGATCAGCGGCACCGGACCGAGCATCCGTCGGTCCGTGGACCGTGGCTCACGAGTCGAGCACCACGACCATGCGGCTGTCACGCATCTCGACACGGACAAGGGCAGACGCACGGCGCGACGAGCCCGACACGGATCGTCGCAGAGGAGGGCAATGAAGCTTCCCGCAGCGTTCGGGTTCAGCATCTCCGAGGACACCGACCCGCCCGTGCTCACCGTGCGCGGCGAGGTCGATCTGGCTTCGGCGCCCAAGCTGGCGGCGGCCATCACCGAGCTGATGGACCGGGGCAATACGAACCTCGCCGTCGACCTCGGCTCCGTCGAGTTCATCGACTCGAGCGGCCTTGGTGTGCTCGTCGGCTCCCTACGGCGCTTGCGCGAAGACGGCGGCGATCTGGTGTTACGAGCCGCCAGCCCAGCAGTCACCCGCATCCTCGAGCTGACCGGGCTCGACGGGCTGCTGCCTGTGACCAGCTGAGCCGACGACGCCGTCGCCCGGGCCCCGGATGCCCGAAGAACGGTTCAAGGCCAGCTCCGCGGGGTAGGTGCCCCGAGACCTTCGTCACCGCACGCGTTCCACCAGGTCAGGGGGGCCCACTGATGACCCGTTCCGTAGTCGACGTCAGGGCTGGGGACGATCCCCGGACGGCGATCGTGGTCCTTCACGATGCGCTCGACGTGCACAGCGCACCGATGGTGCGGGAGCGCCTGCGGGCAGTGCTCGGCCAAGGATGGACGACGGTCATCGTCGACCTGCACGACGTCGAGTTCATGGACTCGACCGGGCTGGGCGTCCTCATCGGCGCCCGCCGCCGCGGACAGGATGCCAACGTCAAGCTGGTGCTGGCGCGACCCAGCCGGGCAACCCACCGACTCCTGGTGATCACCGGGATGCGCCGGCATTTCACGATCACCAAAGCGCTGCGGCCCGGTACGGGCACCGCCGCCTGATCCCCAGGGCGGGGCGCCCTACTCTTCCAGATCGGCCATGCGGGGAACGTAGGCGCCCCGGCCCATGGCCATGCTCTCCTCGAGATCGGTCGACTCGTCGACGTCGCCTCGCACCTCGGTGACCCAGGGCAGCCGGTCCCGCAGGATCCGCTCGACCCCGGCCTGAAGGGTGGTGGCGCTGATGGCGCAGGAGCTGCAAGAGCCCTGCAGCGTCACCTCGACCACACCCGACTCCGCGTCAGCGCTGGTAAGGACCAGATCGCCGCCGTCGGCCTGCACGGCAGGACGCATCAAGTCGATGATCGAGTCGAGCTCGGAAAGCCGCTCACCCCGTTCCTCGTCGGTCAGCACGGTTCCACCTCCTTTTTGGTCCAACACCATTGTGCCCCTCATTCATCCGACACCTTCCTCTCACAGTCTCCTCAGACCCGGCTGACCGAATCAGGCCCGACGCTCGGGTGAAGGGGTGAGATGAACGGGTCCCGGGCCAACCTCGCCCACCTCTGCCGCCGGGGCGGCTCCAATGCCCGGACGAGATCGACGCCGCCGTGGTCAGAGCATATGGGCCGACCGTCGAACAGCTGCTCGATCGCTCCAGTCCCGATCCGGCCGCGGCCGCCATCAGGCCGCCCTGGGCCGGGCCTACCCGTCGCTGGCGTTCATCTGAGGTGGCCGTTCGGCCCCCTGCGGGGTTGACGCTCGTGCGGAGTGGCAGCATTTAGAGTTGACGGCAGCCGAGCTGGTCCCTCAAGGGGCCGCGCCACACACAGCACGGAGCGATCACGAGCCCGGACTGGAGACGAGCGTTGGTGAGACAGCGGAGCCCACTCCCCGCCGGGGAGGGAGGCCAGCAAGCGGCGACGCGAGAGACCCCCGTCGCTCCGGATCCGCCAGAGACGACCGCGGACCTGGGGAACGGCCGCCCTCGGCACCGCAGGGCGTCGCTGGCCGCCGGGCTCCTGCGCACGGCGCGCCCCCGCCAGTGGGTGAAGAACGTGCTGGTGTTCGCAGCGCCGGGCGCGGCCGGCGTGCTCGGGCACCCTGGCCCCTTCCTCCGCACGCTGGCGGCGTTCGGGATCTTCTGCGTGACTGCCAGTGGCATCTACTTCGTGAACGACGCGCTCGACCAGACCGCCGACCGACTGCATCCCACCAAGCGGTACCGTCCGGTGGCGTCGGGCATCGTCCCCGTCAGGATCGCCGTGGGGGTCGGTGTCGGCCTCATGGTCGCCGGCATCCTGCTCGCCCTCCTGGTGAAGGGACAGCTGGCGCTCGTCATGACCATCTACGTGGGCATCACCTTCGCCTACAACATGTGGCTCAAGGACGAGCCGGTGGTCGACCTGGCGGCCGTCGCCTCCGGGTTCGTGCTCCGGGCCATCGCCGGTGGCGTGGCCGCCGGTGTCGTGCTGTCGAACTGGTTCCTGATCGTGGCCTCGTTCGGATCACTGTTCATGGTCGCCGGCAAGCGGCACGCCGAGCACCTCGACCTGGGAGACAGCCGGGAGGACCACCGGGCCACCCTCGGCCAGTACTCACTGTCCTTCCTCCGCCACGTGCGCTCGGTCGCGTCAGCGGTGGCCATCGCCGGCTACTGCGTGTGGGCATTCGAGAAGGCGGCGGTCGCGGGCCACGGGGCGATCTGGTTCCAACTGTCGATCGCTCCGTTCGTGCTCGCCGTTCTCCGCTACGCCCTGTTGCTCGACGCCGGCAAGGGCGGCGCTCCCGAGGACATCGTGCTCGGCGACCGGCCCATCGAGCTGATGGGAGCGGCGTGGATCTTCCTCTTCGCCCTTGGCGTCTATGCCGTCTGAACGCCCCCGGCCCCATCCTCGGGCCGTCGAGCTGCTGACCGGCTGGGGTCGCACCGCTCCGACGGCGGCCGAGGTGGCTCGTCCCTCGGTCGCCGGCGACGTCGGCGAGGCCCTGAGCGCCACCCCGGGTCGGGGGCTCATCGCCCGGGGCCTGGGGCGCAGCTATGGCGACGCCGCCCAGTGCGCAGGTGGCCTGGTGATCGACGCCACGGGCCTCGACCGGATCCGCGGTGCCGACCTCACGACCGGAGAGCTCACGGTCGACGCCGGGGTCAGCCTCGACACCCTCATGAAGGTGTTCCTGCCTCGCGGGTGGTTCGTGCCCGTGACCCCGGGGACCCGCTTCGTCACCGTCGGCGGGGCGATCGCCGCCGACATCCACGGCAAGAACCACCACCGCGACGGCAGCTTCGCGTCACACGTGAGCGCCTTCACCCTCGCCACGCCGACCGGTCGTCGCCAGGTGACACCCGGCGACGACCCCGAGCTGTTCTGGGCGACCGCCGGCGGGCTGGGGCTGACCGGCGTCGTGCTCGAGGCAACCCTTCGCATGCTGCCCGTCGAGACGACCCGCATGCGGGTCGACACGGAGCGGGCCAACGACCTCGACGACGTCCTCGCCCGCATGGACAGCCGGGACCACCTCTACAGGTACTCGGTTGCGTGGATCGACTGCCTGGCTCGCGGTCGTTCCCTGGGCCGCTCCGTCCTGACCCGCGGCGACCACGCCCGTCTCGACGAGCTGGCCCCGGGCGAGCGGCCCACTGCCCTCGACTTCGACCCCTCGATGCTCCTGGAAGCTCCCCCGGTCGTGCCCGACGGCCTGCTCAACCGGCTGACCGTGGCCGCCTTCAACGAGCTGTGGTTCCGCAAGGCGCCAAAGCGCCAGGAGGGCCGCATCGAGTCCCTGGCGGGCTTCTTCCACCCCCTCGACGGAGTCGGCTCCTGGAACCGCCTCTACGGCTCGCGGGGTTTCCTCCAGTACCAGATGGTCGTGCCGTTCGGCGCCGAGGACACGCTGCGGGTGGCGCTCGAGCGCCTGAGCGCCGCCGGCCTGGCCTCGTTCCTCGCGGTGCTCAAGCGCTTCGGCCCCGCCGACCCGGGACCGATGTCGTTCCCGCTGCCGGGCTGGACGCTCGCCCTCGACCTGCCGGTCGGCCCAGCGCAGCTGGGCCCACTTCTCGACGGCCTCGACGACCTCGTCGTCGAGGCCGGGGGGCGCGTCTACCTGGCCAAGGACTCGCGGCTGCGGCCGGAGCTGCTGCCCGCCATGTACCCGCGGCTGGACGAGTGGCGGACCGCACGCCGCCGGGTCGACCCCGACGGCGTGCTCTCGTCGGATCTGGCTCGCCGGCTGCGGCTGTTGGGAACCGAGCCTTCGGGCCGGCCCCCGGAGATGGCCTCTGCCGGCCTCACGAGAGGAGACCAGCAGTGAACGACGCCCTCGGCTCGCCCCAATCAGTGCTCGTGCTCGGCGGCACGTCGGAGATCGCCAGGGCGACGCTCCGGACCCTGATCGCCCGCCGCTGCCGGACCGTCGTGCTGGCCGGACGCGACCAGGCGAGCCTCAACGAGGCCGCGATCGAGGCGCGCAACGTCGGAGCCACCAAGGTGGAGACGGTGACCTTCGACGCGTTGCAGGTCGCCGACGCCACCCGCCGGGTCGACGAGGTGTTCGACCGCCACGGCGACATCGACCTGGTCCTCGTGGCTGCAGGTGTCCTCGGCGACCAGGAGGCCGCCGAGAAGGACCCCACCGCCGTGGGCGAGATCCTCACCACCAACTTCACGGGCCCAGCCTCGGCGATGCTCGCCTGCGGCGCCAGGGCCACGGGGTCCTGGTTGTGCTGTCGTCGGTGGCCGGTGAGCGGGCCCGGCGGGCCAACTTCGTGTACGGCTCGTCGAAGGCCGGCCTGGACGCCTTCGCCCAGGGTCTGTCCGACTCGCTGGTGGGCTCCGGAGCGAGAGTGCTCATCGTCCGACCCGGCTTCGTGCACACCCGGATGACCGCGGGCATGAGCCCCGCCCCGATGGCTACGACGGCCGACGAGGTCGCCGCGGTTATCGTCCGCGGCCTCGAGAAGGGCGCCGACGTGGTCTGGGCCCCGCCCGCGCTGCGGTGGGTGATGGTCGTGCTGCGCCACCTGCCCCGAGGGCTGTTCCGCCGGATCCCCGGCTGATGGGCGGGCGGGCCGGCGCGGGAGCCGGCCCGCGAGCGCATCCTGCCGCCCAGGCGGTCGCCGCCTTCGACTTCGACGGCACCCTGACCCGGCGGGACAGCCTGCTCTCCTTCCTCGTCTTCGTGCGCGGGCGAGCGACGACCGCACGGGCGGTCGCCGCCGAGAGTCCCCTGTTCGCTCGCGTCCTGCTGGGCCGGGCGTCTCGAGACCAGGCAAAGGAGGCGCTGTTGACGCGCCTCCTGGCAGGTGCCGAGGTCCAGCAGCTCTCGGACTCCGGCCGGGCGTTCGCCGAACGGCTGGTCACCCGGGAGATCCGGCCGGCGATGCGCCGACGCCTGGACTGGCACCGGCGCGCCGGTCATCGAGTCGTCATCGTCTCCGCCTCGCCGACCATCTACCTGGATGCGGCCGGTCGCCAGCTCGGCGTGGACGCCGTGCTGGCGACCGAGCTCGAGGTCGGCCCCGACGGCAGGCTCACCGGCAGACTGGCGGGGCGCAACTGCCGGGGCGACGAGAAGGCCAGCCGCCTGCGGGCCTGGTTGGACAGCTCGGGGTACGAGCCGTCGAGCCAGGTGTGGGCCTATGGGGACAGCCGGGGCGACACCGAGATGCTGGCCCTGGCCGACGTGGCCACCTGGGTGGGCTGGCGTCGCCGGCTGCCCCGCCACCCCGCGCGGGGCCGCTAGCGCTGCCCGGCCCGCTTATCCCGCCAGGCGACTGTCCATAACCAGCTGGAGCTGGCGCTCGTAGCGGTCGAGCACGTCGTCCCACCGGTAGCGCTCCTCGACGTAGCGCCGCCCCGCCTCGCCCAGCGCCCGTGCGAGGGCCCGGTCGGCGACGATGGCGTCCACCGCCACCTCGAACTCGGCGAAGCCCTCGTAGGGGATGGCGCCCCCGCTGCGCCGGGCCTGGCCGGCGAGCACGGCGCAGCGCCCCTGGACCAACGCCGCCTTGCGCTCGGCCCACGCCTCGGTGAGGACCATGGAGAAGCTCTCGAAATACGACGGCACCACGGCAGCCAGAGCGCCCGTGAGCGCGCCACGACGGGTGGGCTCGTCGACGAAGCCAGTCAGGAACACATCGGGATGGGGGGGCAGCTCGCTGACCTGCTCGCCGAGGACCACGAGAGCGAGGTCGCTGCGGTTGCGGCGCTTGTAGGCGAGGAAGTACTCGTAGAGCTCCTGGGAACCCTTGTGGGGATCGACCCGGCCCACGAACAGCAGGTACGGGCGCTCGCCCACCCCGAAGGCGGCCCGAAAGGCGTTGTCGTCTCCAGGGCGGTCGACCTCGACGCCCACCCCGGTGACACATGAGGGACGGCTCAAGTGGAAGCGACGCTCGACCAGCTCCTGCTCCTCTTCAGTGAGAAAGCCCAGCGCATCCGGGACGCGGAACACGATGTCGAACAGGTCCAGGTACAGCGGCGGCTCGTCGTGGGCGGTGGGATGGAGCAGCGTGGGGCGCAGGTGGGCAGCGACCGGGAGACCCACGAACGTTGTCTCGTACAAGTAGGTGAAGAACACGACCACGTCGTAGTCGCAGGCGTGCGCTTCCAGCCACGGCGCCAACCCCGGCACATCGGGTCCCTGCATCCGCATCCACTCCCGCTGCAGGTGGAAGGGCACGGGCTTGCGACCGCTCACGACACGCTGGTGGATGGGTGCGAAGAGTCGGGTCTCCCGCGGGCGGCGGACCGCGAGGCGGTGGACCAGCACTCCCTCGACCAGGTCCGTGCCGGGTGGGTAGGAGTTGGCCCAGTCCACGTAGCTGACCGCGCAGCTGGTGAGCACCTCCACCTCGTGGCCGCGACGGGCAAGGCGACTGGCGAACTCGCGACAGCACTGCTCGGCGCCGCCCGCCACCTCGGCGCCGTAGCGCTGCACCACGAAGAGAGGGCGCATCAGGCCCCGACCGACCGGAGGTGACCGAGGAGGGTCCTGCGGCCTACGCCCGGATCCAGCTCGCGAATGCGACGCCGTCCCCTGCGCACCAGCTCGGCCCGCACGCTCTCCTCACCGGCAAGCACCGCCATGGCTTCCGCCGCGACCAGTGGGCTGTCCTCGGGGTCCAGGAGCAGCCCGGCACCGGCCATGGTCTCGGGAATGGCTCCGTAGGCGCGTGCGAGCACGGGAACGTCGAACGCCATGGCTTCGATCAGCGGCGCGCAGAAGCCTTCGTGCTCGCTCGCTGTCACGAACACGTCGGCGGCCCGGTAGCACGCGGCGAGGGACTCATCGCTCACCCGGCCGATCATGTGGGCCCCGCGCAGGTTGAGCTCGGCGATGTAGTCATCGAGCGCCTGACGGTACGGCCTCAGCCGGTCCATCCCGACCAGCACGAGGTGGGCCCCGGGCTCGAGGTAGGTCACCAGCGCGTGGAAGGCGGACAGGAGCCATTCGGGACGCTTGTGTGGCAGGATCTGGCCGACGAAGAGAAACACCGGCCCGTCGAGGCACGACAGGTAGTCGGCCATGGTCGTATCGGGAGGAACGGAGCGCAGGGCATCCGTGTCCACGACGAGCGGGCTGACGACCACGTTGCGGAACCCCAGGGATCGAAGCTCGCCGGCGTTGAACTCAGAGACCGCCACGGCCAGCTCCGCTTGAGAGGAGAGCCTCGCCAGCTCGCGCCGTCCGGTCTCGAGCAGGTCGGCAAAGGACAGGTCGTACGGCACCCAGTGCTGCGAGGGCGAGATGTTGTGGTAAATGAGGGCCAGCGGCTCCGGGCGCTGGTCGAGGAAGGCGAAGACCGATGGCTCCCCGATCGACGCGTGGTAGACGACGAGGTCTGCGCCTTTGCTGCTCGTGTGGCGCGAGTAGCCACCGAGGGGATGGACTCGCCCGGTCAGGAGCGGGTCAATGTGCTCGGCGAAGATCTCCGACGGGCCAAGGCTGCGCAGCTCGTCCTGGAGGTCGAGAGCGGCGTTGGTGATGGCGTCAGCCGCCGATGCCGCGACGAGGACCTGGTGGACCTCCATCAACGAGTTGCGATGAGGGCGTAGTCCTGGGGTGCGAACAGCAGCTGGTTGAGCCGGCGGACGTTGGCAGCGCGAACGTCCTCATCGTCGGCCGGAGACTCCAGCACGTCGTCGTGGGGTGGTGGCGAGCGCCACAGGAGCTCGATGCTCTCGAACCCAGCCTCGCGGAAGAGGAACTCCAGATAGGCGGGATGGACCGGGCGCACGTGGGTCGGATCGACGTAGAACGGGTGGGCGAAGGCGTACAGCGATTGCGGGTTCACCGTCTCGATCAGCAGCTTCCCGCCGGGGCGTAGCTTGTCGCGGGCCAGCAGCGCCAGGTCTGCTGCCTCCTGGGCCGTGAGGTGCTCGATCACCTGGATGAGGACGATTGCCCCGAAGCCGCCGTCGACCACCCTCGCCAGGTGCGCGAGCCCGTCGCCCGTTTCGACGGCGAGCCCTCGGGCCCGACCCTCCTCGGCCAGCTCGGGATCGATCTCGATGCCGGTCGCCTCGATACCGAGCTCCTTCAGGAGGGTGAGGAACTCGCCCCGGCCACACCCGAGATCGAACACCGGCGCTGACTGCCCCAGTCGCTCGGCCAGGTCTCGGTACCGTTCGGCTAGCTCGTCCCAGCTCCCCCGGAACTCCTCGGCGAACCGGGACCCCTTGAACCAGGGCCGGAACTGCCGGCGGGCCTCGCGGGCCTCCAGGGCCTCGACCCGGCGGTGGAGGTCGGCCATGCCGGCGGCGGACTCGACCGGCGCCCGCTCGTAGGAGGCCCACCGCTCGACCAGGACGTCGACCATGCCGACCAGGTCGGGGTGGGAATGGTCGCGGGCGTCAGTTGATGTGCCGGCCAGCTCGTCGAGGACGTCTCGAAGGGCGTCGGCGAACTGCTGGACCTGGGTGAGGACGCCTTGGGTCTGCCGGCTCGTGACCTTGCCCACCCCGCGGTGGATGGCGCTGCCACCGGGCATCTTGGACCACATCTGGATGCGCTCGGGGCTGAACGACGAGAAGGCGGCGAGGCGGTCCAGCTTGGCCTGGAACTGGGTCCGGTCGGAGCTGGCCCTGGTCCCCACGATCCGCTGGAAGTGCGCCTCCAGGTTGAGCTCCAGCCCGGGCGGATAGTCCCCCGCTTCTCGGCGGTCTCGGACCCGGCTCCGCAGGGTCTCGAGCAGCTCGTCGAGATCGGTGGGCAGGGGTGGGCGCTGCTGCTCGTCCACGGCGGCGACATCGTATCCGAGCCCGGTCGTCACGACGGAACGGAGACGCCTTCGACGGACGTCCCGTCGCCGACCGTCTCCTCGACGATGGCAGCGAAGCGAGCCCGGCTGCGCTCCAGACTGAGCTCAGCCAGCCGGGCCCGGCCGGCGTCGAGCAACACGGCGCGCAGAGCCGTGTCGTCGACGACTCGGTGCACGGCCGCGGCCACGAGGGCGGGGCCCTTCGCCGGCAGCACGACGCCACCGGCGCCCACCGTCTCGGGGACGGCGGCGGCGCCGAAGGCGACGATCGGCAGTTGGTGGTGCATCGCTTCCAACAGCGGCACACAGAACCCCTCGTGGTCGGAGCAGCACACGAAGACGTCGGCGGAGCGGTAGTACGCAGCGAGCTGCTCGTCGGTCACCGACCCGGGCATGTCGACGGCCTCGGCCAGCCCCAGGTGGGCGACGAAGCGGTCGAGTGCCCGCCGGTAGGCGGGTGACGAGATGCCGCCGACCAAGCGCAGCCGGGCCTTCGGGTCATAGGCCTGGCGGTAGGCAGCCAGGGCCTTGATGAGGTCGTGCTGGGCCTTGTGGGGCGCGATCCGGCCCACGAACAGCAGGTCGGCGCCACCGGCCCGGCGGGCCGCCATCAGGCGGTCGACGGTCGCGGCGTCGGCGTCGCCGTCGCCCCGCCCAGAGCCCAGATCGATAAGGAGCGGTGCCACCGTCGTCGATCGAAAGCCGGCCTCGGTCAGCTCGCGGCGGTTGAATCGCGACACGGCGATGGCCAGCACGACGTCGGGGGCCAGCTCGACCAGCTGTTGATGGCCGAGCGCGGTGGCCTGCGCCACCTCGGGGTCCCATGCCTCCAGGTAGGCCGACGGGGTGACGTTGTGGAAGTTCACCAGCTTGGGCTCGGGACACCCGGCCACGAAGTCACCCACCGGGCTGCCGATCGAGCTCTGGTAGAGCAGCCACGACCGGCGCTGATGCCGGCCCCGATGACGCTGCCCACCGAACTGCCGGTAAGGGTGGGCCTCGCTCGCCATCTCCGACCGGGCCTCGCCGGCGAAGATCTCCGAGCCGAACCCCATGTCACGCAGCAGGGCGCGCACCTGGAGGGTGTGGGCTCCGATGGCGTCGCGCGGCGCGAGCGTCGGGATGAACTGATGGATCGCCTCGGGCCTCAACTGGCGCGCACGCCCACGACGGCAAAGGTGGCGGGGCCGTCCGGCCCCTCGCCGAGGTGAACCTCGATCTTCTCGAATCCACCCTCGACGAGCAGATGGTGCCAGGTCTCGGCGTGGAGAGGCCGACCAGGGCTCAGATCGGCCACGGCCACGGGAACGGCACGGGCCCAGGCCTCGGGACTCGTGCCCAGCACGACCAGGACTCCACCGGGACGCAGCTTGGCCCTCGCCTGGTCGACCAGGCGGGGCTGGGCGGGCGGGGCCAGGAGGTCGACGAACCCGCTCAGCACCGCGCCGCCCAGGGCCCCGTCGGCCAGGGCCCGGAGGTGGCGCAGGGGATCCTCGAGGCGGGCGTCGAGCCCCGTGCCGGCGGCCCGGTCGAGCAGATCGTCCCTGGTGTCGACCCCGTACGCGGTGACGTCCCTCGCCGCCAGGGCCCGCAAGAGGCCACCGTCGGCGCAGTCGGCGTGGAGGACAGGCCCTGGCGCGCCGGCGGTCGCGGCGCCGACGGTGTCGAGCCATGGCGCAGGATCGAAGGGCGGCGCCAGGCGGCCTGCAGCATCAGCCGCGCCGCCGACGCCCTCGAGCCGGCTGACCCGGTCGTCCAGCATTTGCAGCAGCCGGGTCGTCGCCGAGCCGAACCGGGTCAACTGGTCGGCGACGTAGTCCAGGTACCACCACATCAGCTTGCGGAGGGCGCCCTTCGCCAGCTGACCGCCAGGGATGTTGGACAGCACCGGCACCTCGACGTCGACGTGCGACGACCGCTCGGCCACTTCGAGGACGGCGCGGAAGGCGCCCTTGTCACTGTCGGGCGCCTGGGCGGCGAAAGCGTCGTCGAGCCGGCGCTCGAAGCTCGGCAGCAGGTCGCCGGACATGCGCCGGCGTCGCAGATCCTCACCGATCTCGGTCAGGATGTCCTCACGGGACGGGCCCCTCCCGGTGTCGCCGCTGCTCACGTCGCGGCCCGCTCCTCCAATGACGAGTTGTGCCCGTCGATCCGCAACGAGAGGGACAACGCGCCGAACTGCTTGGTCGGGTTCATCACCTGGAAGCCGGCCTTCTGCTCCCACCAGTCGTACGCCGTGCTGTCGTCGGGGCTGTGGATCCAGATGCCGAGGTCGTAGCTGCCGTCGAGGAGCGGCACCGAGTCGAAGGAGAACACGATCTCGCCGGGACCGTGGAGGCGACCCACCGGTTGGTCCTCGATCGCGGTACTGGAGCCGTAGAGCAGCTCGCCCCTGATGTCGTAGATGGCAATGCCGATGATCGGGTCCGTGACCGGGTTCACGGCATCGAAGAAGACGCGAACCCGGAGGGCCTCGCCGGGCAACAGGTAGGGCCGATCGTCGGCTCCGTCGTGCTCGACGGCGACGCCGGTGATGCGGACCTGCAGGTTCCTCTTGCGCTCCTCGGCGGACTGGGACCCGTCACCCTCCCCTTCCTCCGGCTCGACCGCCTCGCCGGCGGCCAGCAACCGATCACGGAAGGTCCGGATCGCCTCACCGGGACTGCCCGATCCGGCCACCCGCCCGTGGTCGAGCACATACCCGCTGTCGCAGACCTGACGGATGAGGTCGGGGGCGTGTGATACGACGACGATCGTGCGGCCCTCGCTCTGGAAGCGCTTGATGCGCTCGAGGCACTTGCGCTGGAAGTTCTCGTCGCCGACCGCCAGCACCTCGTCGACCAGGAGCACGTCGGGCTCGACGTTGACTGCGACGGCGAACCCCAGCCGCGTGTACATGCCCGACGAGTAGTACTTCACCTGGTTGTCGATGAACTGTTCCAGCTCGGCGAAGGCCACGATGTCGTCGAAACGACGCTCGATCTCCTTCTTGGGCATGCCGAGGAGCGAGGCGTTGAGGAAGATGTTGTCCCGGCCCGAGAGCTCAGGTTGGAAGCCGGTCCCGAGCTCGAGCATGGCCGCCAGCTGACCGTGCACGATGATCTGTCCGCTGGTGGGCTGGAGGATGCCGGCGATGCACTTCAAGAGGGTGGACTTTCCCGACCCGTTGGCCCCGAGAAGACCAACCGTCCGTCCCTCGGGTATCTCGATCTGGATGTCGTCGAGAGCCCAGAACTCCTCGTAGGGAATCCGGTTGAGGTGGATCACCCGCTCCTTGAGCGAGGTGTACTTCTCGTGGTAGAGCCGGAACTGCTTCGAGACGTGCTCGACCTGTATCGCCGCGGCCACCTGGTCAGAGCTCCTCGGCGAAGTTGCCTTCGAGCCGCCCGAAGACGGTCAGGGCACCGATGAACGCCACCGCCGACACCCCGAGCACGATGAGCAGCAGCCACAGGTACTCGCCCGGTCCCCACAGAGGCAGGATCTGGATCGGCTTGCCATCGGTGCCTGTCGGAAAGGGCTTGGCGTAGAGGGCCCGCTGGAAGGTGAGGACGATGGGTGTCACGGGGTTGAGCAGGTTGATCCAGCCGATGCCGTGCTCGGCGAGGCGCCCGGCGATGGTCTCGTAGGCGTAGACGATCGGGGTGCCCCAGAACCAGGCCACCAGCACCAGCTCGAGCAGGTGCTGGGTGTCACGGAGGTAGACGTTGACGGCCGAGAGGAACACGGCCAGGGCGGCCGCCAGCACGACGACAGCCAGCATGGCGGGCACGAGCAGTGGCAGGTAGTGCAGCGCCGGCTTGACCTGGAAAGCCGCCAGCGCGACGAGGAGAACCAGGGCCTGGAGGAAGAAGAAGACCAGGGCCGCCCCGACGGACGCCAGGGCGAGCATCTCGCGGGGGAAGGCGACCTTCTTGATCAGCGGAGCGCCGCCCACCACCGCAGTGGTCGCGCCCATGACCGAGGCCGAGAAGAAGTTCCAGACCAGCAGCCCACAGAGCAGGAAGATGGCGAAGTACGGGATCGTGTTGCGGAGTGCGATCTGGAACACGAAGAAGAACACGGCCAGGTACAGGGCCGGGTTGAGCATCGACCACACGAACCCCAGGACGCTGTCCTTGTACTTGACCTTGAGCTCCTTGCCGATCAATCCCAGCAACAGCTCCCGGTGACGCCACAGGTCGGGAAGCCGGCGCCACACCGAGACGTTCGAGGACACGACCCGGGTGGGCGTGTTGCGGCGACGGCGATCCGCCCCGTCCGGTTCGGTCGCGGCGGGAGGCTCGTCGGAGATGGGGGCGCGCTGGGCTTCGATCGACATACCGTCCTAATGAGCCATCCGGGGCGCCAGGTTGGGCAAAAAGGTAGGGCCTATGGGAATCAGGCTACCGCCCCAGTCACGCCCTGAGGTGCAGGTCCAAGGGGACCCGGGCGCCGCGGCCCGGCGGGCGCCCGATACGGTACACGGCTCGGGCGGCGAAACCCCCGGGCCGTCGGCCGGGCGGACGCCGTCCTCAGGTCGTGATCGAGGTGGCCACCGAGCGCTCTATCACCTGGTCGATGAACCCGTAGTCGCGGGCCTCCTCGGCGGTGAACCAGCGGTCGCGGTCTGAGTCGGTCTCGATGCGCTCGACCGGCTGGCCGGTGTGGAAGGCGATGCGCTCGGCCATCATGCGCTTGAGGTAGACGATCTGCTCGGCCTGGATGGCGATGTCGGCCGCCTGGCCCTGCATCTGCCCCGAAGGCTGGTGCATCAGGATCCGGGAGTGCGGCAGGGCGTAGCGCTTGCCGGGAGCGCCCGAGCAGAGGAGGAACTGGCCCATGGAGGCGGCCAGCCCGACGCAGATGGTGGCGACATCGCACCGGACATACTGCATGGTGTCGTAGATCGCCAGGCCGTCGGTCACCGAGCCGCCCGGTGAGTTGATGTAGAGCGCGATGTCCCGGTCGGTGTCCTCGGCCTCGAGGAGAAGCAGCTGGGCGCAGATGAGGTTGGCCGACCCCTGGTCGACCTGGCTGCCGAGGAAGACGATGCGCTCCTTGAGCAGCCGCTGGTAGATGTCGCCGGCGCGGTCGCCGGACCCGAGCTGACCAGTCGGCGTGAGCGCCAGCCCGGTTTCCACTAGATCAGTGTTACTCATGGAAGCTAAGGCTACCGTCCCGGCTCTGCTGAACCGGCGCCCGGGATCGAGCCCCCGGTAGCGTTGGCCCGGCACGCAGCACGCCAGCGGGCGTGGCGGAACTGGCAGACGCGCCGGGTTTAGGTCCCGGTCCCCGAGAGGGGGTGGAGGTTCGAGTCCTCTCGCCCGCACCCCAGTCCCCCGGGCACCCCACCCGGTAGCTTCGTCCAGATGCCCCACCTCGTCGTCGCACCGGACAAATTCCGGGGGACGGCGTCTGCCGGCGAGGTGGCCGCCGCCGTGGCCGGCGCGGCCCGCGCCCTGGGCTGGACGGCCGACGAGGTGCCGATGTCCGACGGGGGTGAGGGCCTGCTGCTGGCGCTCGGTGGGCGCCGCCACATCGCCACCGTGACGGGCCCCCTGGGCAACCCGGTCGAGGCGGAGTGGCGCATGCTGGAACCGCCCGCCGGCGCAGAGCCACTGACC